>JBKPSE010000297.1:0-4040 GCA_046765855.1 Acidobacteriota bacterium
ATCGTCTCGACCTTCTTGCCGAACGCGCGGGCCAGATCGACCGCGGTCATCAACGCGCCGAACGACTGCGGACTCCCGTCGATGCCGACCAGGATCGTGTCGCGCTCGGTTTCGTCCGCCTCCGGAACGTGCTTGACCACCCAGACGTCACGGTCGGCCTGTCGGGCGACGCGTTCGCAGACGGAGCCGATGACGCTGTCGCGCGCGCGTCCGATCCCGAGCGCGCCAATCACGACCAGGTCGTGCTCGGATCCCTCGAGATCCTTGAGGATCTCCGTGTGATGCTTTCCGTCCATCATCCGCGGCTCGAATTCGAGGTTCGAATCCCTGCAGAGACGCGACATGCCGTCGAGATAGCTGTCGGAGATCAGCTTGAGTCCCATCGTGATGAGGCTGTCGTGGATTTTGCGCTGGCGTTCGAGCTCGACTTCGTCGATGTACTCCTCGGGCAGCGTATATTCCATCTGCCTGAAACGATAGTCGTGCAGCTTCGCCGCGTACACGTGGCAGCCGACCAGTTTCGCGGTGAATGCCTTGCCCAATGCCAGCGCGCAGGCCACGGCGCGGTTGGAGTGGTCCGAGTTGTCGACCGGGACGTAGATGCTCTTGTACATCAAATCCTCCGCAAGCCCGCGAGAGCTCACGCCCTCGTCGCTGTCGGTTTTCCTGCAGTTCGCAGCTCTCCGGGCACGCGAGAGCCCTGACGCCACCGCACCCAGCCGATCACGACCAGTTCGATGACGAGAATGATCGACGCAATCCGGATCATCGGGCCGACGGCCGACGGGACCGTTTCCGGCTCGGCGTAGAGTGAATACCACAGTGTGAGGCCCCGCCGGTTGCCACGCTCGCGCGAAAGCCCATCCCACACCGAGAAGGCGATGGGCAGGAATTCTCCTGGCGTGAAGCGGGCGCCCGCGCTGGGACGCAGCGGCCGTTTGAAGATGACCGACCACTCGCCCTGGTCGTAGCTCGCCACACCCGTCAGATCGCCGGTGTCGTTCGGCGTGACGTCGCCGCTGCCTTTGCCGGTGAACTGCTGCGGCTCGGACCGCCCGAGATCGAAGAACCAGAGATCGACCGAATTCTGACTGTCGCCGAAGATGAAGTAGGGTTTCCGCGCCCCCGTCGGCACTGCCGATGGAATCTGGACGGCAACGGCGTCGGAGAACTCCGCGACCGGCGCAGTCGGTGCGGCCTGTTCCGCGAACGGATCTGCGGGCTGCGCGGCGGGTGCCGCCGCGGGTGCCTGTCCCGCCGGCGTGGCATCTGACGCTTCCTCCGCCTGCGGCACCGGCAGTGACGGCCCATTCTTCGCCGTCTTGTCGGCCTGCATGTCGTGCCAACGGACGAGAATGGCGATCGACTCGGCGTCGTAAATGGCCTGGACCCTTACCGACGTGGCGGGCGGATGGAACGACCGCCCCGGCTCCATGATCTGGCCGACGATCGGGAAACGAGCGACCGCCGCGGTCTCGAAGCTCGCCGCCCCCTTCGTCAGATCGATCGGATCCAGGACGTGCTTGGCGACGACCAGGTTCGTGTAACCGGCGGTGTCGCCGCCGGAGAGCGACGTGATGTAGTCCGCGATCGCCCAGCGCTGTTCGGGCTGCAGCGCCTCGACGAACGAGGGCATCGGCGTCCCGTTGAGTCCCGTGCTCAGCGTCCTGAAGATGTCCTCACGGGACCCACCGCCGCGCAGCGTCCAGACCTGCGCCAGGTCCGCAGGGCGAATCGCATGGCCCCAGTCGTCCACCAGGGTTGGGGCCGAAGGTCCATCGCCGCGGCCGAGCGTGCCGTGACACTTGACGCAGCCGGTGTCCTCGTAGATTTTCTTGCCGAGCGCGATCGACTCCTTGGTCGACTTCGGCGCACTCGGCAGCGTGATGGCCGTGGGCACCTTCTCGGCGTTACTGAAGTCGGGTGAGAAGGTCGTGATGAAGTAGGCGATATCCGACACTTCCTGATCGGTCAGGCCCGGCCACGCCGGCATCGACGTGTACGGCATGCCGTGCCTGATGATGTTGACCAGATCCTGGTGCGTCGGCAGCGCGCCAGTGGGCGTCGTACGGATCTTGAACTTGCCGGTCGTGAAGTTGCGTGGACGCGGACGAAGGTGCGCGGCGGCATACCCTTCGCCGTCGCCCTTCTCGCCGTGACACTGGGAACAGTATTTGAGATAGAGCTTCTTGCCGGACTCCCGCTGCGCCTCGGTTCCGATGTCGGGACCCGCCGCGCGTGTGGGAGCGATTCCCGCGGCGTACGACAAGGCGATCAGAAATGCGACGGACGCAGCCGAGAGAGACTTCATTTCTTGGCCGCCTCCTCCCTCGCGCGAGGCCGGTGGCCGGTGAAGTCATAGAGAAAGAGGATGGCGTTCCACATCTCCTCTTCCTTCAGCATCTTCTCCCACGCGGGCATGGCGCTGTCCCAAGGGCCGCCTTCCTCGGGCAGTCCCGGGCCGCCCTTGGAGATGCGCCAGAACAGGAAGGTCTCGCGCAGCATGGGGATCGTCCCGGCGTCCGTGAAGTTGGTTGGGATCGGATCGAGCCCGTGCACGAACATGCCGTTGCCCGCCAGCGAGTCGCCGTGGCAGAAGACACAGTTCTGATAAAAGACTCGCCGGCCGTCCTCGACGTGTTTGCGGAACTCCTCGGGATTTGACGACTCGAGATGACGGAAGGGGTTTTCGCCGCCGTCGAGATCGATCTTCTTGTCGTGAACCGTGATCTCGGACGGCGACGCCGGATGCACGGTGCGGGAAAAAAGCGGCGGCTGGATCGGCACGCTCATCTGGACGTAGACGTTCGCCGCCGCGAGCGTCGGGAGCGCGACGACCGTCAGCCCGAGCAGCCAGGCGTACCGCTTCTCGGTCATCAGGCGAATCAGCGGGCGCGAGACTTCTTCGCGGCGATCCTCGCTGGACGACACGTACGCCAGGATCGCGATCGATATGATGCCCATGTAGATCGTGACGACCGACGAGGGAATCGGCGCCTTGAATCCGAACCGGATGAGGACATACAGGGCAGCCCACCACGCGCCGGCCCACGTCAGCAGATTCACCCGGCTGAACCGCAGAACAGCGAACACGACGGCGACGGCGAGGACGACCAGACGGTTCATTTGCCAGGCACTCCCGCGGGCGGCGCGGCGGCTGCGCCAGCGGCGCCGGTCCCGCCGTTGTACTGGTGTTTCGTCTGCAGCGTGACCGTCGGCGTGCCGCCGAGTGTCTGGAGATACGCGATCACGCAGAGGATTTCCTGATCGGTCAGGCCGATCGGAGGCTTGTTGATCGGTGGCATCGCCGGCGGGAATCCCGCGACGACATAGGCCGTCGGTTCGTACATCGATTGCGCGAAGTACTCGACGTCGTTCAAACCGGGAACGCGGGTCATGGCGCGGACGTCGACGCCGGCGAGATCGGGAAATCGCAACGCACCGGTCTTGCCGATGGTGTGGCAGGTCAGACACAGCCCCTTGCCATCCATGATCTCCCGGCCAATCTTGACCATGTCACCGGTGGTCAGATCGGCGCGCAGCGTCGTCTCCTTGGGCGCCTGCACCTCCTTCTGAGGCACGAGCTGCCCGACGTAGCCGTAGAACGCGGTCGTCGCGAGGACCAGGCCGGCGATGCGGATGCTGTGCGGGATCTTCATGTCGGCGTATGCTCGCCTGGAGTCTCTAGAACGAACTCCGGCGAAATCTCGCCGGAGCGCCGGCGGCGCGGCTTCGGCCGCCGATCGAAATCGGGCCGATCATGAAGGCTTGCAATCCAGAACACGCCGCCGATGAGCACGAAGAACAGGAGCACGGTCACCGAGACGACCTTCGTGGCGAAGCCGAGCGTCGGCGTGAACGCATCCACCGAGTTGTCGCGGATGATGCCGTAGACATGCCAGTGCTGGCGGAGCCCTGAGCGCACGTAGCCCATGAGCCCCATCAGCCAGGTGAAGGTGACGGCGATGAAGATCAGCACATACCTGTCTCTTATACACATCTGACGCTGCCGACGACAGACGTGGTGTGTGGGTGTGGGG
>JBKPSE010000298.1:0-3952 GCA_046765855.1 Acidobacteriota bacterium
TAGGCGAGCAGTCCGTGCGTCAGCTCACCGTGATCGCCAAGACCTTCGCCGTGATCGGCAGTGACGACGACCGCGGTCGGGCGCGCGCTCGAACGGGCGGCATCGAGCAGCGGGCCGAGTGCCTTGTCCACGTAGGCGACCTCACCGTAATACAGCCGGCCCGCGTATTCAGTGTCGAACGGCGCCGGCGGCGCATACGGCGCGTGCGGATCGAAAACGTGCACCCACGCGAACCAGCGTCCCTGCTGCGCGCCAATCCATCTCAGCGCGACATCGACCACTTCCCCGGCGGGGCGCTCGGCCAACGTGAAATCGGAATTGTTGCCGGTGCGGCCGAAGCGATCGTCATAGACGTCGAAGCCGGCGTCGAGACCGAAGCGCCGCTCGAGCGGCACGCCGCCAACGAACGCGCCGGTGGCAAACCCATGCGCCTTCAACATCGTCGCGAGCGTAGGCCGCCCGCTCTCGAGACGATAGCCGCTGTGATCGCGGACGCCGTGTTCGTAGGGATAGGTGCCCGTCAGAATACTCGCGTGCGACGGACGGGTGAGCACCGCGTGGGCGTGCGCGAAATCGAAGCGCGTGCCCGAGGCGGCGACCGCGTCGAGATTCGGCGTCCGCGCCGGACGCCTGTTCGGAGATCCGTCGGCTGCAGCATAGGCCGATAAAGCATCGGCGCGCAGGGTGTCGATAGTGATGAGAAGGATGTTCTGATCGAGGCGCCGTTCGAAAGGAGCCGCGCTGTCTGCGCGTCCGCCCACCATCCATGCGACCGCGCCGAGCGCAACCGCCGCCGCGGCGATCGCGGCCGCCGCGAGGGACCGGGGCATGGCAAAAAGTATAATCCACGGCGTGACTGCACCTGCCTTCCGCGGCGCCGTAAGTATCGGCGTGCTCGCTCTTTGTCTGGCCGCTTCGCCGTCAGGCGACGAGGGGATCGACGTCAGCCGGCTCGACGCGATTCCGCCGCTCGTCGAGCAGGCGATCGCGGAGAAAAAGCTGCCGGGCGCGGTGGTGCTCGTCGGCCGCGGCGATCGCGTCGTCTACGAAAAGGCGATCGGGCGGCGAGCCATAGAGCCGGCGCCGGAGCCGATGACCGCGGATACGATTTTCGATGTCGCCTCACTCACCAAAGTGGTGGCCACGACCACCAGCGTCATGAAGCTGCTCGAAGAGGGACGCGTGCGGCTGAACGATCGCGTGTCCGACTACGTGCCGGGCTTCGAGCGCTACAACAAGGCGGGCATCACCATCCGTCATCTGATGACACACACGTCCGGGCTTCGCCCCGACCTCGATCTCGGCGATCCGTGGACCGGTTACGACAAAGCGATCGATCTGGCGATCGAAGAGGTGCCGACCGCGCTTCCCGGCGAACGTTTCGTCTACAGCGACATCAATTACTTTTTGCTGGGCGACATCGTCAAGCGGGTCAGCAAGCTCCCGCTGGACGAGTACGCGAAGAAGAACGTGTTCGAACCGCTCGGGATGAAAGACACGGGCTTTCTGCCGCCTGCAACGTTGCGCCCGCGCATCGCCCCGACCGAGAAGTGCACGCCGTACGGCTGGCCGTGCGAAGGACCGGATCTGCAGATGCTGCGCGGCGTGGTGCACGATCCGACCGCGCGCAGAATGGGCGGAGTCGCCGGGCACGCCGGGCTCTTCAGCACGGCTTCGGATCTGTCGATCTTCTGCCGCATGCTGCTGAACGGCGGCGAGTTCAACGGCAAGCGCATCCTCGCGCCGCTCACCGTGGCGAAGATGACCAGCCCGGCGAGCGCGCCCGGCGATCTGAACGTGCGCGGCCTTGGATGGGACATCGACTCGTCCTTCTCGTCGAACCGCGGCGAGCTGCTGCCGATCGGCTCGTTCGGGCACACCGGATTCACCGGCACGTCGATCTGGATCGATCCGCTGACGCGCGAGTTCGTCGTCTTCATGTCCAACCGCGTGCATCCCGATGGCAAGGGAGACGTAACCCCGCTGCGCGCCAAGGTCGCGACCATCGCGGCCGCCGCGATTCTCGACGCCCCGTCCGAGGCGGGCCGCACGCGGCTGATGACAGGGCGTGATTTCGGCGCCTCGACGTCCCTGCCGACGCGTGCGACACGTGCGCCGGTGCAGAGCGGGCTGGACGTGCTCCGGGCGCAGGGATTTGCCCCGCTTCGCGGCAAGCGCGTCGGCCTGGTCACCAATCACACGGGCCGCGCCCGCGACGGCGCGACGGCAATCGATCTGTTCTTCAACGCCAAGGACGTCAAGCTCGTCTCGCTCTTCAGCCCGGAGCACGGCATCCGCGGCATCCTCGACGCGAACGTACCCGCCGAAGTGGACGAGAAGACGAAGCTGCCAATACATTCTCTCTATGGCGAAACGCGCCGGCCTACCGCACAGATGCTGGAAGGGCTCGACGCGATCGTGATCGATCTCCAGGACATCGGCAGCCGCTTCTACACCTACACGACGACGATGGCGTTCGTGATGGAGGAGGCGGCCAAGGTGAAGCTGCCCGTCTTCGTTCTGGATCGGCCGAATCCGGTGAACGGCTGGCAGGTGGAAGGTCCGGCGCTCGACAAGGACGAAGCAAGCTTCGTCGGCTACTTCCCGGCCATGCCGGTGCGGCACGGCATGACCCTCGGTGAGCTGGCGAAGCTCTTCAACGCGGAGAACCGGATTGGCGCCGATCTCACCGTTGTCGCCATGAAGAACTGGAAGCGCGATCAATGGTTCGACGAGACGGCGCTGCCATGGATCAGCCCGTCGCCGAACATGCGCAACATGAACGAGGCGTCGCTCTATACCGGCGTCGGCGCAATCGAATACTCGAACGTATCGGTCGGACGCGGCACCGACACGCCGTTCGAGCACGTGGGCGCGCCGTGGATCGACGGCGTGCAGCTTGCGGACGCGCTGAACGCGCGCGCCCTGCCCGGCGTGCGCTTCTATCCGGTTCGCTTCACGCCGGCCTCGAGCAAGTACGCCGGCGAAGAATGCCAGGGCGTATTCCTGATCGTCACCGATCGCACCGCCATGCGTCCCGTGCGCGTAGGGCTCGAGATTGCCGCGGCGCTCACCAGGATGTATCCCACGCAGTATCAAGTGGACCAACTGGCGCGGCTGCTCGGATCGAAGGATTCGATTGCGCGGATAAAGAGCGGCGAGAATCCGGCTGCGATTGCGGGCTCATGGAGCGCGGCGGAAGCGCGCTGGCGGCTGACGCGGGCGAAGTATCTGTTGTACTGACGTGGCTCGTGAATAGGGCGTCGGCGGGGAAGGCCGAGGGATCTCAACGCCGCCGCTTCTTGTCCGCATACATCTTCTCGTCCGCGGCCTGGACCAGTGCCATCACATCCTCCGTCTCGGGCGGCACCTCGATGCAGCCGATACTGAGGCCTACGCCTGGCGGCAGGTCCGAGAGCTGCGGTGATTCGGTGAACGCCTGCTGCAGCGCGATCGCGCGGCGGCGCGCCTCTTCCTCGCCGCAGGAGATCAACACCAGGAACTCGTCCCCGCCCCAGCGGAAGACGTAATCCGCTTCACGGATGTTGCGCAGCAGGAAGGCCGCCACTTCGCGCAGCACCTGATCGCCGGTTTCATGGCCGAGCGTGTCGTTGATCGCCTTGAACCGGTCGATGTCGATGAAAACGATGGAGAGCGGCGTCTGATAGCGCTTGTGGCGATTGAGCTCGCGCCCGATCACTTCGTGGAAGAAGCGGCGGTTGCGCGTGCCGGTCAGCGGATCGGTGATGACCAACTGACGCAATTCGTCCTGCGCGGTTTCGAGCCGCCGGTTCGTGCGCTGCAGCTCGTAGGTCATGTCTTCGAAGGCGAGGAGTTGCTGGCCGAGGGCGCCGACCAGAAAGAACACGGTCATCGCCACGAGCGCCGGCGTGACCGCCGAAGGATTGCTGCTCGTGGCAATCGCCGCCAGCCACATGTTGAAACCCGCGAG
>JBKPSE010000299.1:0-3002 GCA_046765855.1 Acidobacteriota bacterium
GGGGAAGTTCCGGACATCGTTGAAGCAATCAGTCCGACGGTCGATCCCCGGCGGCCGATGACCGATGTGTCGACAGTGGCGAGCGTCGACGTTCGGCCGTTGACCTTTCACAAAAAGAACAGCGACAGCCGTTCATCGGTCATCGCTGAGCGACGCGAGCTCCCGACGTATCTCTACGGCGCCGACACGCCGCGGCTATCACCACTCCGCGCCACTTCGCCTACGTCAAGATCGCCGAAGGCTGTGATTACACCTGCGCCTTCTGCATCATCCCGACGCTGCGCGGTGAATATCGCAGCCGGACGCGCGAGTCGATCGTCGCTGAAGCGCGCGCGCTCGCGGCGCGCGGGATCAAGGAGCTCCTCCTGATCTCGCAGGACACGACCTTCTACGGCATCGATCGGCAGGAGCGCGGCGCGTTGGCCAGGCTGCTCCGCGAGCTGAATGCGATCGAAGGCCTCGAGTGGATACGCCTGCTCTATCTGTATCCGACGACGATCACCGACGACGTCCTGGCGGCGATGGCGGAATGCGACAAAGTGTGCCGCTACGTCGACCTGCCGCTGCAGCACGCATCGGCCGGCGTCCTGAAGCGGATGCGGCGCCCCGGGAACCGAAAGACCTACGACGCACTGCTCGCGCGCATCCGGGCCCGAGTTCCCGGCGTCACCTTACGCACGACCTTCATCGTCGGCTTTCCTGGCGAGAGCGAAGCAGACGTCGCCGAGCTCGAATCGTTCGTCCGCGACACCGAGTTCGATCACATCGGCGTCTTCACCTACTCGCACGAAGAGGGCACACGCGCGTATACGGCGGAAGACGACGTGCCCGCCGCGACCAAGCGCAAGCGGCGCGATCGAATCATGAAACTGCAGCAGGCAATCGTCACGCGCCGTCAGCAGGCGCGGATTGGCAGTGACGTGAAGGTGCTGGTCGACGGGCCGTCGCCTGAGCATGAGCTGGTACTGCAGGGTCGGCTCGAAGGGCAGGCGCCCGAGATCGATCCGGTGGTTTACCTCACCGATGCGGATCCTTCCTTGATCCAGGCGGGTGAGCTCATCAGCGCACGTATCGTCGCCGCGCGCGGCTACGATCTGATTGCCGCCCCGCTCAACGCGGAGATCTCGCCGTCCCTCGCCTGAGCGGGACTTACCCACCGATCGAATTGCCGGGCTGTACCATCGGATCTTCACGTAGCTCCCGCCTCGAGCCGCCAGATCCTGTATACTATTGAGTGCTAGGCGCGGGGGTTTCTGACAGTGGGCCGGTTGCCCACTTTTTGTGTTTCAGGGGCCAAAGTTACGCCGAAAGCTGAACAAATCACCACGCTGCGGGACGCCGCGGCGCGCGTCGCCCGCACCCACGGGCTGGAGGTTTTCGACGTCCAGCTGCGCCGTGAGCCGATCGGCATGGTCCTGCGCGTGATCATCGACCGGCCGGACCCGGGACGGGTGGAGCGTCCGGAGGAAAGCGTCGGGATCGAAGACTGCCAGCGCGTCAGTCAGGACCTGAGCGCGCTGCTGGACGTAGAAGACGAGTTTGGCGAGACGGAACTGGGCGAGAAGTACACGTTGGAGGTTTCGTCACCGGGCCTCGACCGGCCGCTGCGGCACGAAGCGGACTACCGCCGGTTCGCCGGAAGGCTGGCAAAGATCGTGACGACTGAGCCGATCGAACGCCAGAGTGCGTTCGCCGGGCGGATCGCCGGCGTCGACAACGGTGCCGTGCTGCTGGAAGAAGGACGCAAGACGCACCGGGTACCGCTCGCCCGCATCAAGCGCGCGAACCTGGACGTGGAATTTTAGCTGCGAGCCAGCACCGTGCAGCTCTGGCCCGTGGGCGGGCTGAACGCTGGGAGCTCGGAGCCGAGAACTGAGAACTGATATATGCAGAATCCGCTTTTGCAGCAGATCGACGCTATCGCGAAAGAGAAGGGCGTCGAGCCGGACATCATCATCGGCGCCGTCCAGGACGCGATCGAGGCGGCCGCGCGCAAGCGCTACAAGAACGAAACGCTGCGCGCGCGCTTCAACACCGAGACCGGCCAGATCGAGCTCTGCGCCGTCAAGCGCATCGTCGACGAGGTGACCGATCCGCCCAACCAGATCTCTCTCGCCGAAGCGCAGCAGCTCTACGGCGATGAGGCGGAAGTCGACATGGAAGTCGAGTTCCCCCGTCCGACCGAGGATCTCGGACGGATCGCGGCGCAGACCGCCAAGCAAGTGATCTTCCAGAAGGTCCGCGAGGCGGAGCGCGAAAACGTCTACGCCGAGTACAGCAACCGGGTCGGCGAAGTCGTGAGCGGCGTGGTCAAGCGCTTCGAGAACGGCGACATCATCATGGAGCTGGGCCGCATCGAGGCGCAGCTGCCGCGGAAGGAACAGTCGCGCGCGGAGAACTATGCCGTCGGCGACCGCGTCCGCGCCGTGATTCGCGGCGTGAACCGCAGCGCCAAGGGTCCGCAGATCGTGCTGTCGCGTACTGACCCGGCGCTGCTCATCAAGCTGTTCGAGCAGGAGGTCCCGGAGATTTACGACGGCACCGTGATGATTCGCGGCGCCGTCCGCGAGGCCGGCGACCGCGCCAAGGTTGCGGTCTACTCGCGCGAGCGCGACGTCGATCCGGTAGGCGCCTGCGTCGGCATGAAGGGCACGCGCGTGCAGTCGATCATCCGCGAGCTGCGCGGCGAGAAGATCGACATCGTCGAGTGGTCCGAGGATCCCGTGCTCTTCGTCACCAACGCGATCAGCCCGGCCAAAGTGCAGCGCGTGTCGATCGTCGACGACGCCGAGAAGGTGATGGAAGTGGTCGTCGAAGACAAGCAGCTGTCGCTGGCGATCGGCAAGAAGGGACAGAACGTGCGTCTGGCGGCCAAGCTCACCGGCTGGCGCATCGATATCAAGAGCGAAGAAGAGAAGCGCAAGGAAGTGGAAGCGCAGCTTGGCGCATTCGACGTGGCGGCGACGAGCGAGGTCGAGGAAGTTGCCCCGGACGACGTCGAG
>JBKPSE010000300.1:0-5336 GCA_046765855.1 Acidobacteriota bacterium
GTCGTCCGCTGCGCGCGCACGCCAGCTCCGCGTCGCCGGCGACGGACGAGTCGAGGCCGGAAAAGAGCAATCCAGGCGCGCGATCGATTGCGTCGAGGGTCTCGATCGGAAAATCACCGGCCGCTGCAGGCCGCGGCTTCACCAGGCGCCATGGTATGTCGCCGTACCGTTTGCCCGCGGACCGCTCGCTGGCAGCAACCCATGTCAGGTTGAACCACGGGTGGTTTTCGAGCAGCGAGACGAAGTGCTGGCCGACGACGCCTGTCGCGCCGAGCACGCCGACGTCGATCTTCTCCGGCATTACACGCTCACTGTATCCGCACTGACCCGGAGGGCGCGCGCCTGTTCGATCGCCGCCAGGCCATCGAGCAGGTCGGCGACCAGATCGCGGTGATGCTCGCATCCGGTCGAGAGGCGAATCAGGGTGTCGGACAGACCAAGCTTGGCCCGCTCTTCCGCCGGAATCGACGCATGCGTCATGCGTGCGGGGTGGCAGACCAGCGCCTTGACGCCGCCGAGGCTTTCGCCGAGCGCGAAGAACCGGCGCGACGAGACGAACGACACGACTTCCTCGACCGTCCCGTTCAACTCGAAGGAGACCATGCCGCCGAAGCCGGTCATCTGGCGTTTAGCAATCTCGTGTCCGGGATGTTCCGGCAGGCCGGGATAGTACACGCGCTTGACCAGCGGATGTCCGTTGAGCGCCCGCGCGATCGCTTCCGCGTTATCGGCGTGACGCTGCATCCGCAGCTCGAGCGTCTTCAGGCCGCGCAGCGTGAGCCAACAGTCGAACGGAGAGGGCACCGCGCCGGTCGCGTTCTGCAGGAACTTGATTGGCTCGAACACCGAGGCTTCGCGCGCCAGCACCGCACCCTGGATCACGTCGGAGTGCCCGGCGAGGTACTTGGTCACGCTATGCACCACGATGTCCGCGCCGAGCGTGAACGGCTGCTGGAAGAGCGGCGAGGCGAACGTGTTGTCGACGACGAGCAGCGCGCCCGCCGCGTGTGCCGCCGCGGCAGTCGCGGCGATGTCGTAGACCAGCAGACGCGGATTGGTCGGCGATTCGATCCAGACCAGTTTCGTCTTCGGTGAGAGCGCCGCTTCGAGCGCCCCCGGCCTGCCCAGATCGATTTGCTTGATGACGCACCCCACGGGCTGGAAGACGCGGTTCAGGATGCGGTAGGTGCCGCCGTAGACGTCGAGCGGGATCACGATCTCGTCGCCCGGCTTCAGGTACGCCTGCAGCACCGCGTTCTCGGCGGCAAGTCCGGAGCCGAAGGTGGCGCAGTACGACACCCCCTCGAGTTCCGCCAGCACTGTTTCGAGCCGCGCGCGCGTCGGATTGTTCGTGCGCGAGTAGTCGAAACCGCGATTGACGCCCGGCTCGTCCTGTTCGTAGGTGGACGTCTGGAAGATCGGGGCGATCAGCGAGCCGGTCTCAGGCTCTGACGGCTGCCCGGCGTGAATCGTCTTGGTGGCGAATTCCATGATGCTGGCTCCTTGAATGCGCGTGGTTCAGAGTAGTAACGGGCGCCGCAGCATCCATGCTGCGGATGATGACGGGAAGCGAAGCCGCGGCCGCCGCGGCGATCGCGGCGCGCTGCACGAGATCGCAGCCGGCGTCGGCCATCGCGATCGCTTCGTCGAACGAAAGCTGGCGCAGCTGACGCGCGCGCGCGTCACGATGCGGATCCGCCGTGAAATAGCCGGGCACGTCCTTGATCAGTTCGCACGCGTCTGCGCGAACCGCGGCGGCGAGCAGCACCGCCGTGAGATCGGAACCGCCACGGCCCAGAGACGTGACCGTGCCGCCGGCGCTCACGCCGAGGAAGCCGGGGACGATGACGATGCGGGCGGTGCCGAGCGCGGCGAGCAGTCGCAGCGGCCGCACCGTCGTCCCGCTCGCGCGCTCCGCGATCAGACCGGTCTGGTGCACGTTGAATGGCACGGCGTGTGTGCCGGCGCGCTGCAGGTGCAGCGAGAGGATCGCGACGGAGCGGAGCTCGCCGGTCGACCAGAGAAGGTCGAGCGCGTCGTTGATGAACGGCGGGTCGACCCGCCCGTTGCCGTTGGATACGCTCGCGCCGCTCCGCCGCCCGCCTTCGTCGAGGTCTGGAACGATCGCTCGAGCCTCCGCCAGCAGGCGGTCGGTCTCGCCGTACCGCGCCGACACGATCACGATCAACTTCTCGTCGGCGTGCGCGGTCAGACGCTCGTGGAGGAATTGTGCCGCGGCCGCATACGACGCATCGTCGCGCAGCACCGAGCCGCCAAGCTTGAGCACGCTCAGCACGAGGCCTCCTCGGCGAGGGCCGGAAAGACAGCGCCGGTCGAATTGGTAGCCGCCTGAACGGCGTCAATCGCCGAGTGCACGCGCGCGATGCTCGCGTGGCAGGTGAGAGCGTAGACGCGGTCGCCGCGCCGTTCCAGCCGCGTGCACCAGATCCCGTAAGAGCCGAGCAGATCGGCGACGTCGGCCGGCCGCGCATTGCCGGTCAGCCGCAGGAACCATCCCGAATCGGGACGCGTCACAGCCGCGGCGGGCTGCACGCTGTCACAAGGCGGCGTCCGCACGCGCCGCTCGGTGACGATCTCCGACACGTCATCCAACAGCGTGGCGGCAGTGACGTCGGGTCCTGCCCCCGGTCCGATGTAGCACTGCGCGCCGCCCGCGGCATCGATCACGACTCCGTTGGTGACTCCGGAGACGCGCGCAAGCGGATGGGTCGACGGCAGGAAAGCGGGACCGACGTGGGCGCGAATGGCCGCTCCTTGCCATGACGCGCGCGACAGCGGCCGGATCGCGCCGTTGAAGGCGGCCGCCGCGGCGATGTCTTCTGCTTCGACTCCCGCCAGGCCGTCGAGGGGGATCGCGCCCGGATCGACGAGCAGCCGTCCGAACAGGCGCACGAGAATCGTCAGCTTTTCAGCCGCGTCCGCGCCGCTGATGTCCATCGAGGGATCGGGTTCGGCGTAGCCGAGGCGCTGCGCGTCCGTCAGCGCCGCTTCAAAGCTGCCGCCGCGCGTCATGGTCGTCAGGATGTAGTTCGACGTGCCGTTCAGAATCGCGGTGACGCCTGCCGCGCGAGCGACGAGCGAGCGGCGCTCGAAAGTACCGAGGAACGGGACGCCGGCGATGCACGCGGCCTCGTAGCGCAGCGCGGTGCCGCGATGCCTGGCAAGCCGCGAGAGCTCGTCGCCGTGCGCCGCGATCAGCGACTTGTTGGCCGTCACCACGGGAATGCCGCGATCGAGCGCGCGTCTTACCAGCGAACAGGCCGGCTCGACACCGCCGAGCGCTTCGACGATGACGTCGACCGGCTCGGCGAAGAACACGTCGTGGTCGGTGGTGATCTGCGTCGAAAGATTCGCGGCGCGGGGAAGCGAGGCGTTGCGAACGAGCGCGGTGGAAACGATCGGGGTGAATCCGCGAGCGGCGAGGCAGGGCGAGGCGTCGCGCACGAGCCGGGCGAACGCCGATCCGACGTTGCCCAGTCCAAGGAGGCCGATGCGACAGGTCGCCGGATGGACGCCGGCGGCAACGTCTGTGGCGAGCGCAGAAACCTGCGCCGCCGAATCGAGCACGGTCGTAGTCACGACGAACGCTCCAAGGGACCCGCCCGCGATACACAGGTATCGACGTGCGACCCTTCTGTTATGCGATGAGAGCTTCGGGCCGATCCTGAGGGACCGGCCGAGGTTTCATCTTTCCCGTTTATCGGGCAGGAATTAGCACCTTGGCGCGTCTGTTACGACGGGGGGCCGGGTTGCTGTGGCTTCGTCGGGCCTGTTCCCTCTGCCACTCTGGATAAATGTCCGCGGCGAACGCGAACCTGCACAGGGTAGGTCAGCTCTCGAGCGGTTGTCAAGTGTCCGTCCGAAACCGGTATTCCACTTGCACTTTCAGCGACGAACAACAACCGAACCTGGGAGGACGGGTCGATGAAACGGATGATCGGTGTAATTGTGACGGTATGTAGTTTCGCAGTCGCGACTGCCGCGGCGCAGACGGGGCAAGCCGGACAGAGTCAGAGCCCGAAA
The DNA here is from genome assembly GCA_046765855.1 of Acidobacteriota bacterium. GTDB lineage: Bacteria > Acidobacteriota > Vicinamibacteria > Vicinamibacterales > 2-12-FULL-66-21 > JAICSD01. The sequence continues at coordinate 4,045 of JBKPSE010000300.1, forward strand.
GGCACAGCCGCCAAGAGCGCACAAGGGACAGCCGCGAAGAGCGCGCAAGGCGGCAAGGCGGCCATGGCCGATACCGCCTTCGCGAAAGAGGCGGCGATCGGCGGCATGGCTGAAGTCGAGCTCGGAAACCTGGCGAAAGAGAAAGCCTCCAGCAACGACGTAAAACAGTTCGGTGACCGGATGGTTACCGATCACTCGAAAGCCAACGACGAGCTGAAGCAGTGGGCTCAGCAGAAGAACGTGACGCTGCCGACCACGCTCGACGCCAAGCACAAGGCGACGCGCGATCGGTTGGCAAAGCTTTCAGGCGACGCGTTCGACAAAGCCTACATGCATGACATGGTGACCGACCACCAGAAGGACGTCGCCGCGTTCAAGAGAGAATCGACGTCGGGCAAGGACGCTGACTTGAAGGCGTGGGCGGCGAAGACATTGCCGACGCTGCAGGAGCACTTGAAGCTCGCGCAGGATACGGCGACGAAAGTGGGCGCGGGCGCTCGCGCCAAGACGGCGCCGAAGTCCAAAGGCAAGTAGGACGGCGGGAGCGCACGGCGTGATTGTTATGATCGCGCCGTGCCGCTCAACCTCTGGGCTTTCACCGCGTTCACGCTTCCGCTCGTTGCCACGCCAGGCGCGTCCACGGCGGTGGTGCTGCGCAACAGTCTCGCCGGCGGCATCCGATCGGGCGTGGCGACGGCGCTCGGCACCAACAGCGGATCGATCTGCTACGGCCTGTTGACCGCGTTTGGCGTGTCGGCCGCGCTGCAGCGGTGGCCGACGGCCTGGCTGGCGCTGCGCGTCGGTGGAGCGGCGTACCTGGCCTGGCTCGGCGTGCGATCGCTGAACCGCGCGCGCACCTACACCCAGCTACCTCCAAGCATCGAGGCGATGCTGCTGCCGCCCCCGATCTCGCGCAGCGTTCGCGAGGGCTTCGTCACGAATGTACTCAACCCCTCGCTCGCGACGTTCTATCTGCTGATTGTGCCGCAGTTCATTCCGCGCGGCGCGCCGTTCGCCCGAAGCGCGCTCACGCTCACCGCGATCCATGTGTCGCTGGCGTTAACCTGGCACCTGACCTGGGCCGCCGCCGGCGGGGCACTAACCGAGACGCTGGCGAGGACGCGCCCGCGGCGCATCCTCGAAGCGATCAGCGGGATTGCACTGCTGGCGCTGGCCTTGAAGGTGGCGTTTTGAAGGTCGCGTAGCCGACGATCGTGCCGAGGATGCCGCCCGGCAGCATGATTTGCCAGTAGTACGCGTTCTGGCCCGACATCAACTGCGCCAGACAGACC
>JBKPSE010000301.1:0-3648 GCA_046765855.1 Acidobacteriota bacterium
ACCGCTACGGCAGCACGCTCGGGCCGTACCTGCGGACGTCCCATCCTCCGGTCGCATCGAACAAGACGCCCTCGAAGGTGTCACCGTTCGAGGGCTTGAACAGCAGAGAGGTGCTGCTGCTCGCGCACTTCCTGCGCGATCGGATCAATGACACGCTGCGCGGCGCGCCGATGTTCAAGCCCGGCAACGTGCTCACCGGGGATCCCCGCCAAGGCGCCGAGTACTTCAAGGGCGAAGGCGGCTGCGCGCAGTGCCACTCCCCGACCGGCGATCTCGCGGGATACGGCAAACGATTCGAGCCGGTCAACATCCAGCAGCGCTTCCTGTTTCCGAACAGTATCCGCCGCGCGGACAGCAAAGTGCCCACGGTTACGATTACCACTCCGTCCGGGCAGACGATGGCGGGCACGCTGGAACGGATGGATGACTTCTACGTCTCGTTCCGCGACGCCGCAGGCAACTACCAGACCGTCCGGAGGACGCCCGGTACGCGCGTCGACAAGACCGATCCCTTCGCCGCGCACGTCGCGCTGCTGGGAAGGATCACGGACAAGAACATTCACGATGTCGTCGCCTATCTCGAGAGCCTGAAATGAGCACAGTCGTTCTTCTTCTCTTCGCGCTCGTGATGCAGGCGCAGGAGCCGCGCACCGATGGCTGGCCGACCTACAACGGCGACTATTCGGGGCGCCGCTACAGCACGTTGACGAACATCAACGCCGACAACGTCAAGCACTTGAGCCTGGCGTGGAGTTACCGCTTGTCCGCGCAGGGGAGCGGTCCAATCAAAGGCACGCCGCTCGTCGTCAACGGCGTGGCCTACATCTCCGTTCCGGATCACGTCTGGGCCATCGACGCGCGGACCGGCCGCGAACTCTGGCATTTCGAGTGGAAGGGCAGGGGCGGCAATCACATCGGCAACCGCGGCGTCGGCATTCTTGGCGGCGCCCTGTACGTGGTCACGCCCGACTGCCACCTCGTCTCTCTCGAGCTGAAGAATGGCAAGGAGCGCTGGCGGCAGGAAATCTGCGACCTCGATCAGTATTACTACGCGTCGGCGGCGCCGGTGATCGTCGGCAACCACGTGATTGTCGGCGTCAGCGGCGACGATCTCGACATCCCGGGCTACGTCGAGTCGCACGATCCGCAGACCGGCGCGTTCCAATGGCGCTGGTACGTGGTGCCCCAGAAAAAAGGGGATCCGGGCATGGAGAGCTGGCCGAACGAAGACATGGCCCGCCACGGCGGCGGCATGACCTGGCAGCCGCCAACCTACGATCCTGAGCTGAACCTCATTTACGTGACGACCGGAAACCCGCAGCCGGTCGTGGCCTACAAGAACCGTCCCGGGGCCAATCTCTTCACGGCGTCGATCGTCGCGCTCAATCCCGACGACGGGAAGATGCGCTGGTACTTTCAGTCGTCGCCGCACGACACCCATGACTGGGACGCGACGCAGACGCCTGTGCTGATCGACGCCGAGTTCAACGGCGAGCCGCGCAAGCTGCTCGCCCAGGCGTCGCGCAACGGCAAGTTCTTCGTGATCGATCGCACGAACGGCAAGGCGCTGGTGTCATCGGATTATGTCGTGACCAACTGGTCGAAGGGCTTCGACGAAAAAGGGCAGCCGATTCCGGATCCGAAAAAGGATCCGCAGATCGACGGCACGCTGGTGACGCCGAACCAGGGCGGGGCGACGAACTGGCCGCCTCCGAGTTTCAGTCCGAAGACCGGGCTGTTTTACGTGAGCGCGGCGCAGGCCTACAGCGTCTGGTACATCTATGACGCGGGAGACAATCCTCAAGGATGGGGCGGCACCGACCGCGGCGGCTGGTCGCAGAACATGGTCCAGGCGATCGACTACAAGACGGGCAAGGTGAGATGGAGCCACAAGTGGGAAGGCGGGGGGATGTCCGGCCTTCTCAGCACGGCTGGAAACGTGCTGTTCTCGGGTGACGGATCGAGCGGCAATTTCGTCGCGCTGAACGCAAGCACCGGCGAACCGCTGTGGCATGCAGGCGTGCGCACGTCGGTGAGCAACGGTCCGATCACGTATACGCTCGACGGCCTGCAGTACGTGATGGTGGGCGCGGGGGACACGCTGTGGGCGTTTGTGATGAACGAGTCACTCTGAGAAGATCACAACTCCACAACTCCACAACTCCACAACGCCCAATTAACTCCCAAGACGGAACGCCCAAAACTCCCAAGTCAGGAAATGAAGTGGGAAAACTCAACCCTCGAATTCTTGGCTTGGGCGTTTTGGGCGTTGCGGAGTTGGGAGTTCATTGCGGAGTTGGGAGTTGTGGAGTTGTGGAGTTATCACCGCCCGAGTAGGTCAAGATACTTGAGCGCGCCGCCGGTATTGAAAAGGACCACAGTCTCGCTGGGCGCGATGGCGCCTCGCGCCAGCAGCGCCTTGAGCGCGGTCAACGCCGCTCCGCCTTCGGGCGCGGCGCTGATCCCTTCCTTCGCGCCGAGCTCCTTCATGTCGCGGACCATGTCGGCGTCGCTGACGGCGATCGCGGTGCCGCCGCTCTCGCGCACCGCGCGCAGGACAAGGAAGTCGCCAATCGCCTTCGGCACCCGCAGCCCGTCGGCAACGGTGCGAGCGTCGGGAAACATCTCCGACCGCTCTTTCCCCTGCTCGAAGGCGCGGACGATCGGCGCGCAGTGCTCGGCCTGCACCGACACCATCTTCGGCCGCCGCCCCGGCTCCTTCCAGCCGATCGCTTCCATCTCTTCGAACGCTTTCCACATGCCGACCATGCCGGTCCCGCCTCCGGTTGGATAGATGATCCAGTCGGGGAAGCGCCACTCGAGCTGCTCGCCGAGCTCGTAGGCCATCGTCTTTTTTCCCTCGATCCGGTACGGCTCCTTCAGGGTCGAGACGTCGTACCAGCCGTGCGGCTTGCCCGTTTCCGCGGCGATGCGTCCGGCGTCGGTGATCAGCCCGTCCACGAGAGTGACCTCCGCGCCGTACAACTCGCACTCGCGGATGAAGGGGACCTTCACGTCCTTCGGCATGAACACCTTCGCCGCGATGCCGGCCGCGGCTGCATAGGCGGCCATGGCGTTGGCGGCATTGCCGGCAGACGGCACCGACAGGGTGGTCGCGCCCAGGGTCGACGCGTTGGTGACGGCGGCGGCGAGGCCGCGCGCCTTGAAGGAGTTGGTGGGATTGAGCGATTCGTCCTTGACGAACAGGCGGGCGAGACCGAGCTGGCGTCCGAGCCGCTTCGCGTGCACCAGCGGCGTCCAGCCCTCGCCGAGCGTGATCGGCTGCTCCCCCTCGAACAGCGGCATCAGCTCGCGATACCGCCACATCGTCGCTTCGCGCGAGGCGAGCGACGCCTTGTTCCACGACCGCGCCGCCTGCAGATCGTAGCGCGCCAGCAGCGGCATGCCGCACCGCGGGCAGAGGTGCTGCTCGACGCGCGGATCGTAGCGTTCAGTGCTGCACGGAACGCTGCACTCGAGATGGCTAAAATACGTCATTGGCGATGGCCGATTGGCGATTGGCGATTGGCGATTGAAGATTGGAATGGCGATTGGCGATTGAAGATTGGATTGACGATTGGCGATTGGGAATGATGATTGACGATTGGAAATGATGATTGACGATTGGAAATGATGATTGGCGATTGC
>JBKPSE010000302.1:0-7643 GCA_046765855.1 Acidobacteriota bacterium
CTTCCGGCCCGCGAGGCTCCCGGCCGGCGGTCTTCGCCTGATCGCGGAGCGCGGCGACCAGGGCATCACGTCTGTGCACCAGCTCCTTGCGCGGACGGCGGCCGTTCGGCGAACCGACGACGTACTCGCAGAAGAGCGGAAAGGCGATGGTCGAATCGCAGTAAGCGACGGCGGTGTCGGGCAGCACGCCCGGGTTGACCTTGCCCCAGCTGACTGCTTCCGCCGGGGTCGCCCCCGACAGCCCGCCCCAGACAACCTGGTCGGTGGTGATCTGGATGAAGTAATCGTTGCCGCCCTTGGGAATGCCGTAGACCTCCCAGAGCGTCGGCTGCCCCTGCAGGTAGAAATTCTTGGGCGAGCCGCCGCCGAGGATCACGCAGCCATTCTGCTTGCCCGCGAGGATGATGGCGCACACTTCGTTGACGTCGCGATTGGGATCGATCATCAGCGTGCTGCCGTTCATCAGCTCGTGATACGCGACGTTCATGCCGATAGAACTATCGCCGGGCGACGAGGTGTAGATCGGCAGCCCGCACTGCGCCGCCTTGGCGACGACCGAGTATTCGGCGCATTCGGGGTTGCGCGACAGCAGGTCCTCCCCCAGGCGGTAATGAAATTCCGCGGTCGACATCGGGCCGGAGAGCTTCGAGCGGACGAGGAAGTCGCGGATGTAGGCGTCGGTCTCGAGCAGCACGGTCGCGGGAAAGAGGACGTCGTAAATCCGGATGATGCCCTGCTCGTAGAGCTCCACGTCGTCGAGGAACGGGGAGCCGCGGTGCAGCGAAAAGTTCAGCGCGTAGTGGAGATCGTGATAGAGGTTGGCGCCGGTGCTGATCATGAAGTCGATCAGTCCGCGCTCCATCAATTCGATGACGCAGCCGCCGAGACCGGCGGGCGTCAGCGCGCCGGCGACCGTCAGGCCGATGGTCGTGTCGTTGGCGGGCGCCAGCATCTTGTCGGCGTAAATGTGACAGGCCTCGGAAAGGCGGCCGGCGTTGAAGGCCTGGAACCCGCCCTCGATCAGTTGCCGGACGTCGGCGCTGCCTTTGGGCCGGTAGTAACGAATCTGTTTGCCTTGGAGGTACTGTGCGGGTCCGTGGCCCGGCGATCCGGGCGCCCTATGCGGCATTCTGACAGAATAGCACCAAGTAACCGATAAGACGCTTGACAGCGGACGCCCCCCGGAGCGACTGTAAAGCCTCTCCCTGGCGTCAGTTCACAGCGCGTCACGCAGCGGAGCGAGCGGACGAAGCGCGAGCCCGCGCGTCGGCGCGCGCGCCAAACAACGATGAACGACTCGAACACACTGCTGGTTTGGGTGATCGGCGGTGTCGTCCTCGTCGCCGCCCTGCTGGCGGCGGTGATCTGGGCGCGCGGACGGCGGATACCAGGCGAGCACGTCTTTCGCGCGAGCCGGTGGAGCCGCGGCAACCACCTGTTCCCGACGCAGGTGGCAATCACGCCGCAGAGCGTGGTGCACTACACGCCGCAGTGGGTCGGGCGGCGCGAGCACTCGATCCACCTGGCGCACGTGGCGTCGGTGGAGATCGACACGAACCTCTTTTTCTCGAACGTGGTGATTGAAACGAGCGGCGGATCGGAGCCGGTGCGGTGCCACGGGCACAGGAAGCGCGACGCGCTCGAGATGAAACGGTTGATCAATCAGTTCCAATCGGATTATTACGGCCCGAACCGGACCAATGTCTAACTCCGACAACATGGTCGCCCGCCGCGCCGACCCGGCCGAAGTCACGGCGCGGTTCCAATCGCTCGTCCAGTCGCCGCTGCGCGCGGCGATCCTGCGCTTCATGTGCGCGCGCCCCGACGAGGCCTTCGACGTCGAGGCGCTGATGCAGACGTTCGGGCGGATGCGGCTCGACGTCGAGAACTGTGTGCGCGAGCTCGCCGCCTTCGGCATCGCCAAGAAGACGACCGGTCCGGGACTGCCCAAGTACAGCTTCGTGCAGCCCGACAACGACGCGCTGCACGATCTGCTCGACGAATTCCTCGAGCGGCGCGCGACGGTCAGCAGCGAAGATCGCTCGCCGGCGGTCCAGCGCTTCCGCGAAATGATCGGCCGCGACGAGAAGATGCTGGTCATCTTCGAGTGGATACGCACCGCGGCGAAGTCGGACATCTCGGTGCTGATCCTGGGCCCGACCGGCTCGGGCAAGGAGCTCGTGGCGCGGATGATCCACGAGTTGAGCCGGCGCGGCACCCATCGCTTCCAGGCGGTCAACTGCGCGGCGCTGCCCGACACGCTGTTCGAATCGGAGATCTTCGGCTACGAAAAGGGGGCGTTCACCGGCGCGCACGATCGCAAACCCGGGCGCCTCGAGCTCGCCAACAACGGCACGCTGTTCCTCGATGAAATCGGCGACATGTCGCTGATGGCGCAGGCCAAGCTGCTGCGCGTGCTCGAGGAGCGCCGCTTCGAGCGTCTCGGCGGCAACACGCCGATCGATGTGAACTTCCGCTTGATCTCGGCGACGAACCGCCCGCTCGAACAGTTCGTGCGCGACACGCGGTTCCGCGAAGACTTGTATTACCGCGTCAACGCGTTCTCGATCCGGCTGCCGTCGCTGCGCGAGCGCACCATTGACATCCCGGTACTGGCGCAGCGATTCCTCGCCCGCTATTGCGCCGCGAACGGGCTGCCGCTCGACGGCAAATCCTTCTCGAAAGAGGCCGCCGAGCTGCTGATGCAGTACCACTGGCCCGGCAACATCCGCGAGCTCGAAAGCACCGTGTCGCGCGCGGCGTTGTCGTCGCCGGGACGGGTCATACGCGCCACGGACATCGAGTTCCTCCACGCCGCCGAACCGCTGGTCGAGTCATCGCGCGAACGGCTGCCCTCGCTTGCCGACGCAGAGCGGGCGCACATTTCACGCGTGCTCGAAAGCGTCAACTGGAACAAGAAACAGGCGGCCGCCGTTCTCGAAATCAGCCGCGGCACGCTCTACCGAAAGATCGTCGAGTACGGGCTGGAGGAAGCGCCGCCGCCGTCCCGAAACAAGACAACGCGGGTCGAGCCGTAGGCTATTTCGGGACACGGGCCAGGGAGCTCAGCCAAAAGGACTTAGCTCCCAAAACTGGCAGCGCTGTCTCAGGACGGAACAGCGCCGCACAGGGACACGACGCGCGCAGCGTTGGGGCAGTTGCGACCCGTCGATTAACACAAGACTGGTCAGCTACTTACAGAATCGTTCTTGGTTGAGTCTCTCGGCACACGGAATGCACAACGGCTTCGCCCGGGCATACCGCCCACTACCCTGCGACATGTCGCGCAAGCTGTTCGCGCTCCTCACCGTTCTGGCGCTTCAGGCCGCGCCACTCCTCGCCGCACCGGCGACGTCGCCAACGCGTGCTCCGAAGAGCCGCCTCGATCGCGAGCTGCAGGCACGCGCGCATTCGCCGCGCGGCAGCTCCCGCGTCATCCTTCGCCTGAACCCAGGCGTCTCTCCAGCGAGCGCCGAAGCCGCCATCCGCGGCGTCCGCGGCACGATCGGGCGGCGCCTGTCCGCCGTTCGGGGGCAGGTCGCCTACGTTCCTGATGCTGCGCTCGAAGCGCTCGGCCGGCTGCCGGGAATCTCCAGTGTCAGCCTCGATCGCCGCGTGCAGGGCACGCTGGAACGCACGGGCGCGACCATCGGCTCGACGTGGGTGCGCGCCAATCTCGGGTTCGACGGCACCGGCATCGGCATTGCGCTCATCGACTCCGGCGTCGCCAGCTTCCACGACGATCTCGCGCCCGGCCGCGTCGCCCGCTTCGTCGACTTCGTGAATTTCCAGTCCGCCCCCTACGACGACTACGGCCATGGCACGCACGTCGCCGGCATCATTGCCGGGGACGGCCACGACTCGGAAGGGAAACGCCGCGGCATCGCACCCGGCGCGCACCTGCTCGTCGAGAAGGTGCTGGACGGATCGGGCCAGGGCTACATCAGCAACGTGATTGCCGCGATCGACTATGCGATCGCGAACAAGGACGCGCTGAACATTCGCGTCATCAACCTCTCGGTGGCGGCCGGCGTCTACGAGTCGTACACCACCGATCCGCTGACGCTCGCGGCGAGGCGCGCCGTCGAGGCGGGCATCGTGGTCGTATCCGCCGCGGGCAATCTCGGCAAGACGGCAGAGGGGCTGCCGCAGTACGGCGGGATCAGCGCCCCGGGCAACGCCCCGTGGGTCATCACCGTCGGCGCCTCGAGCCACAACGGCACTGTCGATCGTGCCGACGATGTGGTCGCCGGATTCAGTTCGCGCGGACCGAGCGCGATCGATTTCCAGGCAAAGCCCGACCTCGTCGCTCCCGGCGTCGGCATCGAGTCGATCGCCGAAGCGGGCAGCACGCTGTGGAACACGAAGCCGCTGATGCGGCTCTGGGGCACCGTTCCGACCGCGACGGAACCGTATCTTTCGCTGAGCGGCACGAGTATGGCTGCGCCGGTCGTGGCCGGCACGATCGCGCTCATGCTGCAGGCGAACCCGGCGCTGACGCCGAACCTGGTCAAGGCCGTGCTGCAGTACACGGCCGAAGCGCACACGACCTACAACGGCCTGACCCAGGGCGCGGGTTTCCTCAACGCCCGCGGCGCGGTGGAACTCGCGCAGACTGTGGCCACCGGCTCTGTGCTGCCGGACGCCGCGCGGACCGTCAGCGGCGACACTGTCATCACGAGCGCGGAACCTGCGTGGACGCGCAAGATCATCTGGGGCAACCATCGCATCGGCGGCGGCGAACTTCGCGCCAGCGCGAGCGCGTGGCGCGTCGACGTCATGTGGGGCAGCGGCCTCACGCCTGAGGGAACGCCGGTCGTGTGGGGCACGCAGTGCGGCAGTGATGCCGATTGCGGCGCCGCGACCGGGGCCGGAGCAGGCGCGGCGACGCAACCCGGCTCAGGCAACGTCTGGGGCGTCGAGTGCGGCGACGCCGAGTGCGACATCATCGTCTGGGGCTCCGAGGCCGAAGCGGACAACATCGTATGGGGCACCGAATGCGGCGGCGCCGATTGCGACAACATCGTGTGGGGCACGGTCTGCGACGGCGAGGCCGAGTGCGACACCATCGTCTGGGGCACTTCTACGGAGGGTGACAACATCGTCTGGGGTACCAACGTGCTCGACGACGCGGACAATATCGTCTGGGGCGCACCTGCGATCCGAAGGGAATCGCGAACCGTCCCCGTGCTCGATCCTGCACTGAAATGAAATCCCTCCCGCTCGCCGCGCGGCTTTACGTCTGCGCGATCATCGGGATTGGCGCCATACTTCTGGTCGCCTGCTTTCCGCTGCACTTCGTCGGCAGCCCGTGGCTGTTCACCGCCCTGCTGCTACTGTCGTCGATCACGTCGGTCTTCAAGGTGAACCTGCCGCTGGCGCGCCGCTCGTCGACGATGTCGGTCTCGTACGCGGTGGATTTCGCGTCGCTGCTCCTGCTCGGCCCGAACGAGACGATGCTGGTGGCGGCGGCCAGCGCGTTCAGCCAGTGCACGTTCCGCATCAAGGAACGCAATCCGATTCACCGCACGCTCTTCAGCATGGCCTGCCTGGTCGTGACGGTCCAGGCTGCCGGCCTTGCCTACCGCTGGCTGGGCGGGCATCCGGGCGCGGTCACGTCGCTGGCGATCGCCAAGCCGCTGGTCGGCGCGGCGACGATTTACTTCCTGTTCAACACGTTGACGGTGGCATCCGCGATCGCGCTGTCGGTAAAGCAGCCGCTGTTCAAAGTGTGGAACGAGAACTTCCTGTGGAGCGCGCCCAGCTACTTCGTCGGTGCGCTGGCCGCCGGAGCGGTCGCCTGGATCACGAACCTGCAGCAGCAGTGGGTCGCCTTGCTGCCGCTGCTGGCGGCGCCGCTCTACCTGACGTATCGCACTTACAAGGTCTACCTCGGTCGCGTCGATGACGAGCGCCGGCACACGCAGGAGATGGCCGACCTGCACCTGGCCACGATCGAAGCGCTCGCGCTGGCGATCGACGCAAAGGATCAGACGTCGCAGCTGCATATCCGGCGCGTCCAGCTCTACGCCGCAGCGCTGGCGCGCGGCCTGGGGATGAGCGAGAACGAGATCCAGGGCGTGAAAACGGCGGCGCTGCTGCACGACATCGGCAAGCTCGCAGTGCCCGAACACATTCTGTCGAAGCCCGGCCCGCTGACGCCGGAAGAGTTCCAGAAAATTCGCGCGCATCCGAAGGTGGGCGCCGACATCGTCAGCTCGGTGCCGTTCCCGTATCCGGTCGCGCCGCTGATCCTGAGCCACCACGAGCGGTGGGACGGCAAGGGCTACCCGGCGGGCCTCAAGGGGGAAGAGATTCCACTCGGCGCACGCATCCTGTCGGTCGTTGATTATTTCGACGCGTTGATGGCGGAGCGTCCGTATCACAAGGCGATGACTTCGGAAGCCGCGATCGGGCTGCTGCAGCAGGAAGCGGGCAAGGGCCTCGATCCGCAGGTCGTCAGCATGTTCGTGGAGCTGCTGCCGACGCTGCAGCAGGAGGCGCTGACGCTCGATCAGAGCATGCGGCGCGAAGTGCCGGAAGAGGCCAACCCGCACGCGCAGCCGGCAACCGGACTGGCGCCGGAGCAGTCGAAGAAGAACGTCTTCGAAGACATCGCGCTCGCCCACCGCGAGATCTACGCGCTCTACGAAATCGCGCAGGCGATGGGCACCAGCCTCGGCGTGTCCGACACCATGGCGCTCATCTCGGCGAAGCTGACCAATCTCGTTCCTTTCGCCTGCGCCGCGCTGTTCCTGTTCGACGAAGAGACGGAGACGCTGCGCTGCCGCTTCGCGACCGGAACCGACGCCGACATCATCCAGCAGGTGTCGGTGCACAGCGGCGAAGGGCTGACCGGGTGGGTCGCGCGCAATCGCCGTCCGCTGGTCAACGCGCGCCCGAGCGCGGATCTCGAGGCGGCCGGGCTGACGCATCTCTCGACCACGCTACAGTCTGCGCTCGTTTGTCCGCTGATGTTCAACGAGCGGTTCATCGGCACGCTGTCGGTCTACCACACCGACGCGGCGTTCTACCGCGACGATCACCGGCGCCTGCTCGACCGCGTCTCGGAGCAGGCCGCGGCGGTCATCAACAACTCGATGCTGTTCGAGCAGACGCAGGAAGACTCGCTGACCGATCCGCTGACCGGTCTGCCGAACACGCGTTTCCTCTTCATGCACCTGACCCGCGAGCTCGCGCGCGCCGAGCGCCTGAAAGCCGAAGTCTCGCTGATGGTGATGGATCTCGACAGCTTCAAGGAAATCAACGACAGCCACGGCCACCACGTCGGCGATCGCGCGCTGTGCGAAGTGGCGCGCGTGCTCCGCGCGGCAATCCGGCCGTACGACATCTGCGTCCGCTACGCCTGCGACGAGTTCATCATCGTCCTTTCCGGCTGCAGCGCCGACGAGGCGGAGCACAAGCGGCAGGAACTGCAGCACGCGGTGGAAGACGTGTACTTCGAGGCGCGGCCCGGAAAGCGGCTGCAGTTGGGGATCAGCATCGGCGCCGCGGTGTTCCCGCAGGACGGCGAGTCGTACGAGGCGCTGCTCGCGACCGACGACAGCCGCATGTACCAGGACAAGTCGGGCCGCAAACGGCGCAGCAGCCGCGGCGATTATCCGTCCACCGCCGTTCTGGCG
>JBKPSE010000303.1:0-3740 GCA_046765855.1 Acidobacteriota bacterium
GGATGGATTGGTGGTCGTCGATCCAGAGACTGAGCTCGAGTTCCTCCACGAGTTGCCTGTCACACTGATGTGGGGCGTGGGCCCCGCCACCGAGGCGCGACTCGCCAAGATCGGCGTCACCACCATCGGTCAATTGGCTGAGAGCTCCCCTGAATCCGTGCAGCGATTGCTGGGGCGCGCGGCAGGACAAAAGTTGAGGGCACTCGCGTGGAACCGCGATCCGCGGCAAATCCAGACCCGCCGGCGCGCGCACTCTGCCGGCGCACAATCGGCGCTCGGACGACGGCCGGCGATCGAGCGCGTCTTCAAACCGACGCTGCATCATCTCGCCGACCGCATCGGCGCGCGGCTCCGCGCCAAATCACTGGCGGGCCGGATGATCACGGTCCGCGTGCGCTTCGCCGACTTGCGCTCGGTCACTCGCTCCCTCACGCTGCCCGCACCGATTTCCGCAACGAGGGCGCTCGCTGAGATCGCCGAGGACCTGGTGCGTCGCGTCCTTGCCGATCACCGTGACGAGAGAACGATCTCGCTGCTGGCGATCTCCGTCTCACATCTCCAAGCGCATGCGATCGTGCAACTGGAGCTGCCGCTCGGACTTGCCGGCGAGGCCCGGCGTCCAGGCACGAAGCAGGGACTGGCGCGATCGCGCGCGGACCGGGCGGTCGATGCGATCCGCAAGCGCTTCGGGGCGCAAGCGGTAGATTATGGGTCGGCGTCGCCGGGCGGACGCTCCGTCCCCGACGAGTTCCGGCGCCTGGCTGAGAGAGAGCTGTGAATCTCGCCTGTGGCGTCGTGGAATGATCAGCGAGGTGTGAGGAGAATGCCGACACGAAAAGCACAGAAGCGCGGCGTCCAGACGCGACAGCAGCTGCCGCCAGAACAACGGGACGCACTACTCAGAACGTTGAAGGCGCGTTTCGAGAAGCACATGAACCGTCATCACGGTCTTCAATGGTCGGACGTCCAGGTAAGGCTGGAAGCCAATCCTGAAAAGCTGTGGTCGATCCACGAAATGGAACGGACGGGCGGCGAACCCGACGTCGTCGGTCACGACAAGAAGACGGGCGAGTACGTGTTCTATGACTGTTCAGCGGAAAGCCCGGCGGGCCGCCGCAGCCTCTGTTACGACGGCGAAGCGCTGGAGGCGAGAAAGGAACACAAGCCGAAGAACAGCGCGATGGACATGGCGGCCGCCATCGGGATTGAGATTCTCACGGAATCGCAGTATCGAGAGCTGCAGACCCTGGGGGAGTTCGATACGAAGACGTCGAGTTGGGTGAACACGCCTCCTGATATTCGAGAACGCGGCGGCGCGATCTTTTGCGACCGCCGTTACGACCATGTCTTCACGTATCACAACGGTGCCGAGTCCTATTACGCCGGACGGGCGTTCCGGGGTGCGCTGAAGGTCTAGATGCCCGGCGACGCCTGACTGGCACGGCGTGCAATCGCGCGCGTGGCGGCCGGCAATCCCGCGGGCGCCCGGCCTCCGCTTGCATGCCGCCAATCAGTGCGTTACTATACTGAACCAGATGGTTCAGTATTCGAGCCCGCGCCTTGACGCCTCGTTCGCCGCCCTCTCGGACGTCACCCGCCGCGGCGTTCTCGAGCAGCTCGGCCGCGCAGACGCGTCGATTACGGATCTTGCCGGGAGGTTCCACATGACCCTCACCGGCATGAAGAAGCACGTCGGCGTCCTGGAGCAGGCGGGCCTCATCACCACGGAGAAGGTCGGGCGCGTCCGGACCTGCAAGCTCGGGCCGCGCCGGCTCGAGGAAGAGACCGCGTGGATCCAGAGGTACCGCCAGCTCTGGACCGCGCGCTTCGACGAATTGGACAAGGTTGTCGAAGAGCTGAAACAGAAGGAGATGGTCGATGGACGCAGGAAGAGAAAGTGAGCCCGCACTGATGAAGAACCCCACGACGACCGAACGCACGTCCGACCGTGAGCTTGTCGTTACGCGAACCTTCAACGCCCCGCCGCGGATCGTCTTCGAGGCGTGGACCAGGCCCGAGCTGTTCAAGCGATGGTGGGTGCCGAAGTCGACCGGCATGTCCCTGGTTTCCTGCGAGATGGATGTTCGCGCCGGCGGCACGTACCGCTTGGCGTTCCGCCACGATGCGTTCCCGGAGCCGATGGCGTTCTTCGGTAGATACCTCGAAGTCACACCGCACTCGCGCCTCGTCTGGACCAATGACGAAGGTGGCGAAGATGGGGCCGTCACCACGGTGACCTTCGAAAAACGAGGCGCCGAGACCGTGGTCGTCATTCACGACCTCTATCCTTCGAAGGAAGCACTCGACGGTGCCATCGCCTCCGGCAGTACAGGTGGCTTCACCGAGCAGTTCGAGCAGTTGGACGAGCTTCTCGTCACGCTGGACGCGAGCGTCGGGAGCTAAGGCGCACGTACTGCGCCGTCCGTCGCGTGTCGGCGTTACTGCAGCAGGGCGAGACCGCGGAGATGCTGCGGCGGCGTCGCATAGCCGGCGATGCGGCGCCAGCTTTTTCCGCCGTCGTCCGAGCGATGCGCGCCGCGCTCATCGGCGGCCCACAGCTTGCCGGCTTTCGCGCCGGCGCAATCGTGCGTGTAATCTAACGGTTCTCCGCGAGCACGCCGTCGATTTGTGCCATCGCTGCCTTCATGCCTTCTTCCATTCCCATCTTGAGCAGCTGCTCGAGTGCCTCGAGCGACGGGAACGTCGTCACCGTGACCATGCGCGTGCCGCCATCATGCGGTTCGAACGTGAATCGCATCCGCATCGTTGGCATGTCGGACGCCTGCTTTCCGTCCTCTCCCAGGAAGCCGTCTTTCACTTCGAACGCGCGCGGCTCGTCGATGCTCAAGAACTCCCAGAAGCCGCGCGACGTCTGCCCCTTGGGCCCCTTCATGACGTACTCGGAGCGTCCGCCGACTTCGAAATCATGGCGCGTAAATGTCGCCGGCCACTCTGGCGGACCCCAGAAACGCTCGAGTTGCCGGGGATCAGCGTAGGCGGCCCACACGCGAGCGACGGGCGCGGCGAACTGCGCCACGACGGTCATGGTCAGCGCCTTGGTGTCCTTGCGAATCTCGACGATCGGCATCCGAATCTCCTTGGGCTGAAGTGGTTAGCAGCTCGTCCAGGCGCGCGACGCGCGCCTGCCAGCGTTCCTCGAACTGCGCGAGCAGACGGTTGGCGCGGCGTACGGCGGCGGGATTGCCGGTCACACGCTGCGTGCGGCCGTCCTTCCGCTTGGTCACCAGACGCGCCCGCTCGAGCACGGCCACATGCTTCTGCACTGCGGCAAAGGACATGTCGTAGCGAGCAGCCAGCTCAGTGACAGATGCTTCCGTGACCATCACTCGCGCCAGGATGTCACGCCGCGTCGCATCGGCAAGGGCCGCGAACAACTGATCCAGCGCCTGGCTCGATGCCGATCGATCTACAACCATCTGGTTGTATATCATAGCACGGGCGTAACCTTACGACAGCACCGGCATCGGCGGTACACTCGCGTCATGCGACCCCTCCGGTATTCCATCAATGTCACGTTGGACGGGTGCTGCAATCATCGGCTGATGATCGCGGACGAGGACCTGCATCGTTACGCGGCTGAGAATACAAGGCCGATGTATCGGCATTACTGCAGCAAGGCGAGACCGCGTAGGTGCTGCGGCGACGTTGCATAGCCGGCGACGCGGCGCCAGCTTTTTCCGCCGTCGTCCGAACGGTGCACGCCGCGCTCATCGGCGGCC
>JBKPSE010000304.1:0-5540 GCA_046765855.1 Acidobacteriota bacterium
TCGTTGGCCAGTCTCACGGGACGGTCGAGCGCGCGCTCGAGATCCTGGTGCAGCGGCCTGCCGTTCAACCACGTGGAGTTGGCATTCTTCACCAGTCCCGTCGCAATCGAGATCGTCCCGGGCATCCCGACGCCCACGTGCCCGCGCTCGCCGCAGGCCTGCTCCGCCGCGTCGACGATCGAAACGATTGCGGCGACGGTCCCCTCGTAATCACCGCGCGGCGTGTTGATGCGATGGCGGAAGCGCTCGGACCCGTCCGGCGCCAGCGCCACCGCCTCGATCTTCGTCCCGCCCAGATCGACGCCGATGCGCGTCTTCATGCCGCCCGTCCGTGCTCGAGCAGCACCGCCGCGATCTCGGCTGCCGGAATCAGCGAATGGATCTCGCGCACGTCCGGCAGCTCCGCCGGCCGCGGCTTCCGCTCAGGATTGAACCAGATAGCCGCGATGCCGGCGTTCGCGGCGCCCGCGACATCATTCGCCCACGAGTCCCCGACCATCACCGCGTCCCCCGCCGCCACTCCCACCCTCGACAGCGCGATATCGAAGATCCCGCGGTCCGGTTTGGCTACACCGACGTCCTCGGATGCGACGAGCTCGTCGACGAATGGCGCCAGCCCACAGAATTCCAGTTTGTCTTGCTGCTCCTGCAGCAGGTTGTTGGTGACGATGACGACGCGGGCGTAGCGCTTGATCTCGGCAAGCAGATCGGCGGCGCCGTCGAATGGCCGCCGCGCGGACATGTAGCCGTCACGGTATGCGGTCGCGACCTTATCGGTCTGTGCCGGATCCAGCGCGACGCCGAGCGCGGCAAAGACCTTGCGGAATCGTTCGCGGCGCGCATCGTCGAGGCCGACGCGTCCGGCAAGGACTTCGATGTGCATCTCCTCGAGAAAGCGTTCGTGGTGCCGTTCGAACGCGGCGAACTCCAATCCCGGCGCATGCGCGCGGTGCACCGCTTCCAGCGCAGCGCGCGCGGAGCGGCGGTGGTCGAACAGCGTGTCGTCGAGATCGAAGAGGACGGCCCGGAACAAGATCAACCGCGGCGGCGATTCCGGCGCAGGCGTCGGCGGAAGGTCCGTTCAGCCATGCTGAGGTTCGCGAATTATATCCGAGCGTCCGCGCAGCGCCTGCCATGCCAGGCGCGGCAACAGCTTTGGAAAATGCCACAACAGCTTGCGCCGCGCGGCGCGATATGAAAGCCGTCCGCTCGCATAGTCCACCAGGATCTCGGAGAACTCCGGCCGGCGCTGCGCACCCCTGACCACCCGATCCATGCGAGGCGGACTGTGCAGCAGATACTTCTGGATCAGAACGGAATCGCGCAGCTCGCCGCCGATCTCATGGCGCCAGGCGCGCACGTAGTGGCGGCGCGCACGCGACGGGACGACGTTTCTGCCGTCGCGCGCCGAGAGCACCGCCGCGGCGGCGAGATCGCCGCTCACCATCGCGTAATAGATGCCCTCGGCGGAAAAGCCGTTGACGAAACCGCCGGCGTCCCCGGCAAGCAGGACTCGCCCCTTGGCCGTCGTCTTCAGCGGCCCGCCGACGGGAATGTGGAACGGAGTGAAGTGCGCGCGCTGCGACTCGCCGTCGACGAGTCCGCGTCCTCTCAGATCGGCGACGAACCGCTGCTGCAGGCCGTACGGCGTGACGTCCACCCTCTCCTTGAAATACGGCAGCAGGTAGCCGATGCCGACGTTGACGTGCTCTCGCTTGGGAAAGATATAGGCGTAGCCGTGTGCGCCGCCGTATCCGTAAAACACGGAGAGCGTTTCCGGTTCCGCGGTGCGCAGCGCGGCGACCGGCGTTTCCTCCATCATGTCGAGCGCGAGCTGCGCGGGCGTCCAGCCCGCGTTCATGCCAAGCCGCCGCGCGATGACGCCGTTGACGCCGTCGGCGGCGATGACCATCGGCGCGCGCAGTTCGCGTCCATCGCGCAGCCGCAGCGTCACACCCGCGTTGTCCTGCCGCGCGTCCGCGACCGCCGCCGGCGCGAGAATGTCGGCGCCCGCATCGCAAGCCATCGAGACGAGCAGATAGTCGAAGTCGATACGTCGGATCAGGATGACTGCCGGCCCCCTGGAGCGCATGCGAAAGACATCGCCGCTCGGTCCTTCGAGGTAGAGACTCGATACCGGGTTGTTGGGGATTCGACGCAGCGCGTCGGGCAGCCAGGGGAAGCGCGAGAGCACGCGCGTCGAGATGCCGCCGCCGCACGGTTTCTGCCGCGGCAGCGCGAAGCGCTCGATCAGGAGCACGCGCACGCCGGCGCGTGCGAGACGCAGCGCCGCGATCGCGCCGGCGGGGCCGGCACCGGCAACGATCACCTCCGGGTCGTCTCTGAGGCTCATGCTAGACTGACGAAATGTCCGCGGAAGCCTTGGTCATCGCTGCTGAAAACCTCATGCCCTCGCTGCGCGAGCGCGTGAAGGTCGACGGCGACATCCTGACCTACCCGGACACGGAGCCGATCCAGGCGCTGCAGATGATCATGGAGCAGCGTCCCAATCTTGTCGTGCTCGAGCGGCTCTTTGCCGCGACGCCGCGCGGCGCCGCGCTGATCAACCGCATCAAGAGCGATCCGGAACTGGCGCACGTCGAAGTCCGCGTCATGTCGCATACCGGTGATTACATGCGGCAGGTGGTCAAGCCGACGACAACCAAAGCGCCGGCGCCGAACAGCGGATCGAGCGGCACGGCGACTTCGCCACAGCCGTCGCCGTCCTCGGTGGCGACCGAGGAAGCGCCGCGCGCACTCGACTGGCACGGCACGCGGCGCGCGCCGCGCTATCGCATCCGTCCCGGTGTCGAGATTCAATTGGACGGCAATCCCGCGCAGGTCATCGACCTGTCGCAGGTGGGCGCGCAGGTGATCTCGCCGACCGTGCTGCGTCCCAACCAGAAGGTCCGCATCGCGCTGCCCAACGAAGATTTTCTGCTGCGTTTCCGCGGCGCGGTTGCCTGGGCGAAGTTCGAGCTGCCCAAAGAGAAGTCGAAATCGCCGCAGTACCGTGCCGGGGTCGAATTCACCGACGGCGACGCCGCCGCGATCGATTCGGTCATCAATCGCAACCGCACGTAACCAGCCGCCAGATTCCTCACAACTCGCTCCAGCCTTACGCGAACCTACACAGACGACGTGCTTGCCGTGGCAGCGGTGACCCGTTCCGATGATTTCGGCGCACCAGTGCCCGCGCGGACGAAGCCGAACTGGTTGCAGCCAAACCCGGCTCCCGCCGTGGTCAGGAAATAAAGCAGAAAGCCTCGCGGACGGCAGAAGTCGACGACCTGCTGCGGGGTTGCGGCTTCGAACGGATATCCGCCGACCCAGTCGACCAGGTCGCGCCAGTAACTCATGCCGCGCTGCGTCTGTTCGGCATAGTCCCTGATGTATTTGTACTGGCGCACGGGATGGCGCACCATGCTGGGAATCTCGAGCGGCGCGATCACCAACGCAGTGTAGAGCGGCCGCAGCCAGCGCGGCAGCCGCAGGTAGAGCCGCTTGATCGCCGTCCACCGCGGAGTCCCTTTGGGCTGATAGTTGTAAAGGGCCAGGCACAGAATGCCGCCCTCAGCGACTCGGCCGATCGCGTTCTCGATCGCCTGCCACATCGAGCCCGTGTGGTGCAGCACGCCCCACGAATAGACGATGTCGAAGGTGCCGAGCGACGCCATGTATTTCGGATCGAGCGCAGAGCCATACTCAATCCGCCAGCGCGGATCCTCCGGCGCGAAGCGGCGTTTTATCTCGCGGGTGCATTCGACTGAATCCTTGTCCACGTCGAACGAGAAGACGTCTGCGCCGAGCCGGCGCGCGGCGAGCGAGAACAGACCGCTGCCCGAGCCGATGTCCAGGAATCTGCGTCCGTCGAGCCGCTGCAATCCGGTGATCTGCTGCACCGAGTCCACCGCCATGCGGATGCGGTCCTCGTTGACGACGCTGAGGAACTTCGCCCAGTTGGCGCCAAACTCGAAGGTATCTGTACTGCTCGGCATCCTGTGGCCCTCTGGTTCCCTCTCCATGATCGTCTTACGTACGTGCGGCGGCGCCGAACCAGGCGGCGGCGACGGAGTCCTCGCGGATGATCGTGTCTTCACGCGCTGAACCGGTGGAAATCACAGCCGCCGGTACGCCGGTGAGCTCTTCGAGCCGCGCGACGTACCGGCGCGCGCCCTCAGGCAGATCGGCAAAGCGGCGGGCCCCCTTGGTCGGCTCCTTCCAACCGGCAATCGTTTCGTAGACGGGCTCGCAGGCTGCCAGCTGCGCGATCTCTCCCGGGAATTCCGTCAGCGTCGTCCCGCTGCAGCGATACGCGGTGCAGATCTGCAGTTCGTCCATGCCGTCGAGGACGTCCATCTTGGTGAGCGCGAGCGCGTCGAGGCCGTTGACGCGCACGGCGTAGCGGACGGCGACCGCGTCGTACCAACCGCAGCGGCGCGGCCGTCCGGTGACGGCGCCGAATTCCTGACCGGTTTCACGCAGCCGGTTGCCGATCTCGCCGGTCAGCTCGGTCGGCAGCGGCCCTTCGCCGACGCGGGTCGTATACGCTTTGGCGACGCCGAGCACGCCGTCGATGGCGCGCGGCGGCACGCCCAGGCCGGTGCACACGCCGCCGATCGTCGCGTTGGACGAGGTGACGTAGGGATACGTGCCGTGATCGATGTCGAGCAGCGTGCCCTGCGCTCCTTCGAACATGATCGCGCGCCCTTCGGCGCGCGCGCGCGCCAGGAACAGCGATACGTCGGCGACCCAGGGCTTCATCCGCGCCCACGCGACACCCACGTCGTCGAGCACCTTTTCCGCGTGCATCACCGAATCGCCGATGATCCGGTTGCGCGCATCGACGTTGTGCTTGATGGCGCTGATCAGCGCGTCGGGATTGGCGAGATCGCCAACCCGCACGCCGCGCCGCGCGATCTTGTCCTCGTAGGCCGGCCCGATGCCGCGCGAGGTCGTCCCGATTTTCCGCTCGCCGCGACGCGCTTCGCTCAACAGATCGAGCTCGCGGTGGTACGGCAGGATGAGATGGGCCTTGTCGCTGATCACCAGGCGATTGCCGATCGGGATGCCCGCGCCGGCAAGCTCGTCGATCTCGGCGAAGAGCGCCTGCGGATCGATGACCACGCCATTGCCGATGACGCAGGTAATCCCTTCGTGCAGAATTCCCGACGGCAGCAGCCGCAGCACGAACTTGCGTCCGTTGGCATAAACGGTATGCCCGGCGTTGTGCCCGCCCTGATAGCGCGCGACGATCGAGAAGTTCGGCGTCAACAGGTCGACGATCTTTCCCTTGCCTTCGTCACCCCACTGCGCGCCGAGCTCCGCTATGTTTCTAGACATCGGTCCGAAGTATTCTAGTTCATTCAATGATCACGCTGGATGGCGAGCGCCTGACGCTCGAAGAGATCGAAGCGATCGCCGACCGGCGCGAGCGCGTCGCGCTGGACGCGCGCGCCGCGGCGGCCGTCGACGCGGCACGAGCGGTCGTCGATCGCTGCGCCTCCGGCGACGCGCCCGTCTACGGCATCAACACCGGC
>JBKPSE010000305.1:0-3374 GCA_046765855.1 Acidobacteriota bacterium
GTGAAACGACGTACGAGCAGACGGAGAATTTGAATCCGGGAAAGACTTCTTCGGTGACCGCCGCGCCACCGAGAACGTGGCGGCGCTCGAGAACCACGACTTTCCTCCCGGCGCGTGCGAGATACGCCGCGCAGGTCAGGCCGTTGTGGCCACCACCGATCACCACCACGTCGTAACGCACGACCGGAAAGTATACTTTCCTCGTGCCCGTCGGCTCCGCCTTCCACGAACGCACGCTTCAGCTGTGCGAGAGCCTTAACTATCGCGACTGGGCGGGCTACTACGCGGTCAGCGCGTACGAGACGCACCACGAGCACGAATACAACGCGATCAGGAACGCCTGCGCGCTGATCGACATTTCACCGCTCTTCAAATACCGCATCTCCGGTCCGGACGCGATGCGTCTCGTCAACCGCGTGATCACGCGCGACGCATCTCGCATGAGCGTGGGCCAGGTGTTCTACACGCCGTGGTGCGACGAGCACGGCAAAGTGATCGACGACGGAACGGTCTCGAGGCTTGGCGAACAGACGTTCCGCTGGACCGCAGCGGATCCGAGCCTGCGCTGGTTTCGGCAGAACGCCGAAGGGCTGGACGTGCAGATCGAGGACATATCGGAAGCGGTCGCCGCGCTCGCGCTGCAGGGCCCGACGTCCGCGCGCCTGCTCCGCGCCGTTTCAACCGCAGACATCGACCGGCTGAAATACTTCCGCGTGACCTCGGCGACCATCGGCGGCATTGCCGTAGACATCTCGCGCACCGGCTACACCGGCGATCTCGGCTACGAAATCTGGATGCCCGCCGACCGTGCAATCGCGGTGTTCGACGCGTTGATGG
The DNA here is from genome assembly GCA_046765855.1 of Acidobacteriota bacterium. Taxonomy (GTDB): domain Bacteria; phylum Acidobacteriota; class Vicinamibacteria; order Vicinamibacterales; family 2-12-FULL-66-21; genus JAICSD01. The sequence goes on from JBKPSE010000305.1 coordinate 838, forward strand.
AGGGCGGCCGCCCTTACGACATCAAGCCCGCGGGCATGCTCGCGCTCGACGTCGCGCGCATCGAGGCAGGGCTGTTGCTGATCGAGGTGGATTTCTTCAGCAGCCGCAAGGCGATGATTCCGGCCCAGTCCTTCTCGCCGTACGAGCTCGGCATGGAACGTCTCGTGGGCCTCGACAAAGGACGATTCGTCGGCCAGCGCGCGCTGCGCGCCGAGCACGCGCGCGGTCCCGCGCGCCGGATCGTCGGGCTCGAGATCGACTGGAACGAAGTGGAGAAGTTGTACGACGCGGCCGGACTGGCGCCGGCCGTGGCGGCAACCGCATCGCGCGTCGCGACGCCCGTCTATCGCAACGGCCGGCAGATTGGCAAGGCCACATCAACCACGTGGTCGCCGGTGCTGAAGCGCATGATCGCGCTCGCCGTGCTCGATCGTCCGCACTATGCCGACGGGACTGCGGTGCAGTTCGAAATGACGGTGGAAGCGGTTCGCCACAGGGTCGCCGCGAAAGTCGTGAAGACGCCCTTCTTCAGTCCCCCGCGCAAGACCGCGACGCCGCCGCTCTGAGGCGTCAGCGCCGCTGGTGGAAGTCCACGACGAAGCGGTCGAACGCGTAGAGCAGATCCTCCCGGTTCGAGTACGGACCTGGAGTATAGGCAGGTGAGCTGATGCCGGCCTGCGACAGCTCGCAGACATACCAGTCCTGTTTGTTCGTCATGTCCCAGAACTCCACGCAGTCAGCCGGATTGAAGTCGGCGCGCGCGAGCTCGGACGGCTGGAAGTGCCACTCACATACGTTGAGCGTGCGATCGGGCGCGAGCGGCCACAGCGTGTGCGTCAGCATGTAATCGGGATGCAGGCTGAGCATCATGTTCGGGAAGATGCAGTAGTAATAGACGCGGCGCGCGTCCTCTGCTGACAGCCCGGGCAAGATCGCGCGCGGACACGTACCGTCCATCGACAGCGTTTCCACTCCAGGCTGCAGATCCATCCGCCCGCCCATGTACGTGGCAGTGAGTGGCTCGTTCTCGCCGCTCAAATAATGAGACAGCTTGTTCAACGCCGGGTGCAGGTTGGGGCAGTGGAGGCACTCGTTGTAGTTCTGGATGATCAGCTTCCAGTTTGCCCTCACGTCGTAGACGATGCGGCGGCCGAGTCGCAGCGATGCCATGTTCCAGTCGCGAAACTTGGCGACGAGCGGACCGAGCTGCTCGGCAAGAGCTGCGGGGCGCTCGCTGAGATTGAGGAAGACGTGGCCGTCCCATTCCGCCGCATGCACCGCGAGCAGCGGATAGTCCGCCTTGTGAAAGTGCGGCACCTCGTTCATGTGCGGCGCGCCGATCAGCCGGCCATCGAGATCGTAGGTCCACGCGTGATACGGGCACTGGATGCTGCCGGCGAACTGGCCGGCCTTCTGCTCGCAGATCCGCGTGCCGCGATGCCGGCAGACGTTGTGAAAGGCGCGCACTTCGCCGCCGGCGTTCCGCGTGACGACGATGTTGAAGCCGTTGATCTCGCGAATGACGTATTGGCCGGGTTGCTCCACTTCCTCCGACCGGCCGACGTAGAACCACATCGTGCCGAACAGGCCGTCGAGCTCTTTCTTGAGGAGCGCCGGATCGGTGTAGTAGCGCGCGGGCAGCGTGCGCGCTCCTTCAGGCATGACATCACGCGGCTTGACGAGGCTCAGCGGCACCTGCTCCATAGCGGCTTTCATGATACAAAACTCGGCGGTGAGCCAACTTCGGCGCGAGCTCGGACGCTGGGACCTGACGGCGATCGGCATCAACCAGGTCATCGGCGGCGCCGTTTTCGCGCTGCCCGCGCAGCTGGCCGCATTGGTCGGCGGCTGGAGTCCCATCCTCATCGTCTGCGTCGGCTTCGCGTCGCTGCTGATCGCGGCGACGTTCGCCGAAGTCGGCAGCCGCTTCGACGCGACCGGCGGGCCGTACCTCTACACGAAGACGGCGTTCGGCCGGTTCCCGGCGTTCGAGATCGGCTGGATGCAATGGTTCACGCGCGTCGCGAGTTGGGCCTCGGTCATCAACGTGCTCGTCGCCTCGTTGGGGTTTTATTGGCCCGCGCTCACCGCCGGCCCGTCGCGCAGCGCGCTGCTGCTGGCGATCATCGCAACGCTCGCGATCATCAACGTGCTCGGCATCAAACAAAGCGCGTGGGTCGTCAATACGCTGACCATCGGCAAGCTCGTGCCGCTGGCGCTCTTCGTTGCGGTCGGCGTAACCGCGCTCGGCCGCGGCGGCTTCGAGATGCATGCGCTGCCGGATAGCTCGGATCTGTCGAGGAGCGCGCTGCTGTTGATCTTCGCATTCGGCGGATACGAAGTGATCCCGGTGCCTGCGGGTGAGTCGCGCGATCCCCGGCGGACGGTGCCCTTTGCGCTGATCATGACCATTGTCGTCGTCACCCTGGTCCTCGCCCTGACGCAAGTCGTCGCGCTCGGGACGCTGCCGTCGCTGCCCGACTCGAAGACGCCGCTCGCGGACGCGGCGGCGCTGATCATGGGAGCCACCGGCGCGG
>JBKPSE010000306.1:0-5746 GCA_046765855.1 Acidobacteriota bacterium
TGGTCACCCTTATCCACCATGATGTTTGGTGGTTTGAGATCGCGGTGCACGATGCCAGCTTCGTGCGCGGCCGCGAGGCCAGCCGCGATCTGTCGGGCGAGATGCAGGGCACGGCTCCGCGCCAGGCGCCCACGCGCCAGCACGTCGGCGAGGTTCACGCCTTCGATGTACGGCATCGTGATGTACTTGATGCCGTCGAACTCGCCGAGATCGTGAATGCGGACGACGTTGGGATGCGTCACCTGACGGGCCAGCAGCAGTTCGCGCTTGAAGCGGCGCTCGATCTGGGCGGCGGCTTCCGGATCCGAGGTGGCGTCGGGGCGAATCACCTTCAGCGCCAGCGCAACTTCGAGCTCCGCGTCCCAGGCCTGGTAGACGGCGCCCATGCCGCCCATGCCGAGGAGCTTGATAATGTGATAGCGCTCCCCAAACGCCGATCCGGTTTCGAGCGGACCGGTCGCCCTGCCGGCAGCGTCAACCGGCGCGAAGCCAGGGGTACGACGATCTGTCCCTCGCGAGCGACTCCGCTCCGGCATGCGCGGCGGGGCGCTGCCGGCGATCGTTGCATCCGGATCGAGAGTGGCCAGACCGGGCGCGATCGCGGTAACGTCTGTGGAGATCCCCAGTTGTGTCACGGCATCGCTGCTGGCCGCAGCGTCGGCGCGCCGGAACCCCGTCGCGTCGGCATCGAACGGCTGGCCGCACGACCCGCAGGCAAAGGTCGCCCCAGAGCTGCGCAAAGCGCCGCAAGAGGGACATTTCATGGGGATGCATGATTATAGTGCGGAAGCGACACACATCGACCTGAATCACTGGGGAAAACTGCATGCGCGTGATCGCGGTTACGGCTGGGCTGCTCACCTGTTCCAACATCTTCATGACGTTCGCTTGGTACGGCCATCTCAAGGACCTGCGCGGCAAGGCGTGGTATGTCGCCGCCGTGGTGAGCTGGTCGATCGCGCTGTTCGAGTACCTGTTGCAGGTGCCCGCCAACCGCATCGGCTACGGCGCGCTCTCGCTTTCCCAGCTGAAAATCATGCAGGAAGTCATCACCCTCGCCGTGTTCGTGCCGTTTGCGATGGTCTACATGCGTCAGCCGTTCAAGCTCGATTTCCTGTGGGCCGGCTTGTGCCTGATGGGCGCCGTCTACTTCATCTTCCGCAGCTAGCGCCGCGTATGTGGATTGGGATGCGGTCGCCGATGCAGGAGGAGCGATGACCGAGCTCGAGACCGCGATCGCAGACAACCGCGGCGCGGTCACCGAATTCATCGCGTCGGCACGAACGCTCGACGATCGACAGTGGGCGACGCCGCGAGCTGAAGGCGCGTGGACCCCAGGACAGATCGTCGAACATCTCGCCCTCGCCTATGAGTACAGCGCCGACGTGGTTAAGGGGACCGCGAAAGGGGGGTCCGCGCCGCGCCTTCTGCGCCCGCTGCTGCGGCGCTTCATTGTCGATTCGACGTTGAAAGCCGGGAGGTTCACGCGCAAGGGACGTGCGCCCGCGATGTTCCAGCCGTCGGCCACGCCCGGATCGCCGGATGTCCTGCTGCCGCGCCTCGACGCCGCCGTGGCCGCCTTCGAGGCCGCGATCCGATCAGGGCATCCCGCAGCGCGCCACGTTGTCATGCACCCGTTCTTCGGCAAGGTGCCGACGATCGGCTACGTGCGGATGCAGGCGATCCATGCGCGCCATCATCGCCTCCAGCTGACGTCGATGTAACTGCGATCGAGCTCCGACAGCGATTTGACCCCGAGCAGCTTCATGGTTCTGACGATGTCCGCGCGCAGGATATCCAGCGCGCGCGCGACGCCTGCCGGACCGGCGGCGCCGAGTCCGTAGGCGTAGGCGCGGCCGATCAGCACGGCGCGCGCGCCGAGGCACAGGGCCTTGACCGCGTCGGCGCCGCGGCGGATGCCGCTGTCGAGCAGCACTTCGACGCGTCCACCCACCGCCTCGATCACCTCGGGCAGGACGCGGATCGTCGCATGAACGCCGTCGAGCTGCCGCCCGCCATGGTTCGAGACTACGATTGCATCCGCTCCTTCATCGACGGCGCGGCGCGCGTCCTCGCCCGTGTGCACCCCTTTGATGACGACCGGCCCTTTCCAGATCTCGCGGATCCATTTGAGATCGTTCCAGGTGACGGTTGATTCCTCGAGCGCGACGCCAACATCCGCGTAGAGCATCGGGCCGTCGGCGAGCATGACGTTCGGAAACTTCATCAAGCCGCCATCGCGGAAAAAACCGGCGAGCCATCGCGGTCTGGCGACGAACTGCCATACGTACGGCATCATCGGACCGACGCGGCGCGTCAGCAGCTGTTTGGCGCCGTTCTTCAAGTCGCGCTCGCGAAGGCCGGCCACCGCCGTGTCGATGGTGAGAATCAGCGCGGAATAACCCTCGTCGCGCGCCCGCTGCACCGTTCTGGCGGCAACGTCGCGCCCGCCGCAGAGATACAGCTGGTACCAGGCGGGACCGGTCGTCGCCTTCTTCACGTCTTCCAGCCTGCAGCCGGAAAGCGTCGACAAGGAATAGATGGTGCCGGCCTTGCCGGCGACGGATGCGGCAACCTCTTCGCCGCGCGGCCAGAACATGCGGCTGCTTCCAACCGGCGCGAGGATGACTGGCAGCGAGATCGGAATCCCGAGGACGCTGGTGCGCAGGTCGGGTGCCGGCGTCTCCACAGCGCATCGCGGCCGGAACGCCACGTCGTCAAAGGCCCGGACGTTCTCGCGCAGGGTGACTTCGCCGTCGGCGCCGCCGTCGATGTAGTCGAACACCGATCGCGGCAGGCGCCGCATCGCCGCGCGCCGCAGATCCTCGATATTTACGTAGTCGGCCACGGCCCAGATTGTATGATCGGCGGCGTTTGCCCTGGATACAGACCTACGATCCGCTCGGTCACCCGTGGTTGAGCACGGTGGCGGCCGCGGTGCCGATCGTGCTGCTGCTCGCCGCGCTCGGCGTGTTCGAATGGCGCGCGCACCGCGCGGCGCTGCTCGGGCTCGCCGCGGCGCTGGCGGTCTCCGTGTTCGTCTACGGCATGCCGCCTGGCACGGCGACGGCCACGGCGGTGTATGGCGCGGCCTACGGTTTTCTGCCGATCGGATGGATCGTTCTCAACGCGGTCTTTCTCTACAACCTGACGGTCGAGACGGGGCAGTTCGAGATTCTCAAGAACTCCGTCGGACGGCTGTCGCGCGACCGGCGCATACAGGCGCTCCTCGTCGCCTTTGCCTTCGGCGCGTTCATCGAAGGCGCCTCCGGCTTCGGCACGCCCGTGGCGATCTGTTCCGCGCTGCTCATCGGCCTCGGCTTCACGCCGCTCTACGCCGCGGGCCTGTCATTGATCGCGAATACGGCGCCGGTCGCATTCGGCGCCATCGGCACGCCGATTCTCACGCTCGCGGCGGTCACGGGGATTCCCGCCGCGACGCTTGGGGTGATGGCGGGACGGCAGCTGCCGTTCGTCTCGGTTCTGGTGCCGGCGTGGCTGGTGGTGACGATGAGCGGATGGCGCGGCTTGCGTGGGGTGTGGCCTGCGGTCCTCGTCTGCGGCGGCACGTTCGCGCTCGTGCAGTACGCGTGGAGCAACTTCGTCGGCGTCGAGCTCGTGGATATCGCGGGCGGTCTCGCGTCGATCGGGGCGCTCGCCGCGTTCTGCGGCATGTGGCAGCCGCGCGATCACTGGGCGTCCGCGCAAGTTGCGGGTCCGAGCGCGCCCGCCGTCGCGACGCCGCGCAGCGGATCGGTCATGCGCGCGTGGATGCCGTGGCTGTTTCTGAGCATCGCCGTCATTGTCTGGGGCCTGCCGGCGGTGAAATCGACGCTGAATCAGGGGGCGCTTGCGCCCGCGATTCGAGTTCCGCTGCTGCACCGTCAGGTCTTCCGCGATTATCCGGTGGTCGCGTCGCGTGTGGACCCCGCGCGGATCGCTGACTCCGCGTATCAGAACGAACGGGGCGAGCCGGCAATCTTCACGATCAACTGGGCCTCCGCGACCGGAACCGCGATCCTGCTCGCCGCAATCGCGAGCGCGCTGTATCTACGCGTCTCGGCGGCGCAGTTCGCGGCCATTGCGCTGGCGACGCTGCGTCGCATGCAGGCGCCGCTGGCGACGATCATGCTGATGCTGTCGCTTGGCTTCGTCACGCGCTACGGCGGCACGGATGCGACGCTGGGACTTGCGTTCACGCGGACCGGCTGGCTCTATCCGTTCTTCGCCACGCTCCTCGGCTGGCTGGGCGTCGCGCTCACCGGCTCGGACACGAGCTCAAACGTCCTGTTCGGCAGCCTGCAGAAGATCACCGCGCAGCAGCTTGGATTCAATCCGGTGCTGATTGTGACGGCGAACAGCACCGGCGGCGTCATGGGCAAGATGATCGACGCGCAGAGCATTGTCGTCGCCACGGCGTCGACGGGGCAGTCGGGTCAGGAAGGGCGGATTCTGCGCTTCGTGTTCTGGCACAGCGTCGCGCTTGCCGCGATCATGGGCGTCATCGTGATGCTGCAAGCCTATGTGTTCACCTGGATGGTTCCGTGACGACGTGCGCTGAATAATGCGCCGGTTCCACTTGTTCGAGCTGGAAGACCAGCCCTGGTTTCCCGCCGTCGTTCGCGATCTCGCGACCGACTACCTGCAATTCATCCAGACGCATTTCCGCCTCGATCGCGCGATGGCGCCGATCGTGCGACGCGTGCTCGAGGACACCGGCTCGCGTCGGATTGTCGATCTGTGTTCGGGCGGCTCCGGCCCGCTGCTCCTGCTGATGAAGGATCTTGCGGCAGAGGGGTTCAAGGTGACGGCGCTGCTCACCGATCTCTATCCCAATGTGGCCGCCTTTGCGGAAATCGCGGCCGCGTCCGGCGGTCTCATTGCTTTCGAGCGTGACCCGGTTGACGCCCGCGATGTGCCGCCTCGACTTACCGGGCTGCGCACCATCTTCAATGGCTTTCATCATTTTCGTCCCGACGCTGCACGGGCGGTGCTGCACGCGGCGGCGGCGGCGCGGCAGCCGATCGCGATTTTCGAGATGTCCGAGCGTTCGCCGCGGACGATCGCCGTGCTGCTGACCCCGCTGATGGTGTGGGCGGCCACGCCGTTCATGCGGCCGTTCAAATGGAGGCGGTTGTTCTGGACGTATGTGATTCCGCTCGTGCCGCTGACGTGCCTGTGGGACGGGATCGTGTCGCAACTGCGCGCCTATACGCCGTCCGAGTTGCGCGATCTCTCTGCGGGATCGGCGCCGATGCGCTGGGAAGTCGGCCAGATTCCGATTGCGAGAGGACGCGGCCGGCTGACCTATCTGGTAGGATTCCCGGCATGAAACAGCTGATCGGTGCCTCCGCGGTCGGGATCATCGTCGTGCTCGGCGCCGCGACCATCGCATCGCAGCGGACGGCGACGGCGATGGCGTCTGCGGCGAAGCAGTGGCTCGACGGCCTGACGCCGGAACAGCGCACCCGCGCCGCGTTCACGTTCGACTCGGAGGAGCGCCTCCGCTGGCACTTCGTCCCGAACGAAATGCACGCGCGCAACGGGATTGCGATCAAGGAAATGACCGAGCCGCAGCGCGCGCTGGCGCACGCGCTGCTGAAGACCGGTCTGAGCGCGCGCGGCTACATGACCGCGACGGCGATCACGCAGCTCGAAAACGTGCTGCAGGTGATCGAGGGACCGCAGCGCCGCTTCCCGCGCGATCCGGAGGCCTATTACTTCACCGTCTTCGGCACGCCGGGGG
>JBKPSE010000307.1:0-11463 GCA_046765855.1 Acidobacteriota bacterium
CTCTTCGCCGAGGTTGTGCAGCATTGCGGCGGACGGTGTGACGACCACCGCCGCAGCGTGCAGCCCGCGTGTGACGCGAGCGCGGTATTCCTGCAGGCGCGGCGGAATCCCCTCGCGGTGAACCGCCTTCCACCACGAGCAGACGCACGAGTGCCCGACAATCACCACTGGGCTGTGCCAGGCCAAGCCGGCGTGCGTATAGCCATTGAGGTGGACGAGGTCGGGTTTGAACTCCTGTTCAATTGCGAGCAGCGTTCGACCGGCACGCTCGACGTCGTCCCACGCGTCGTCCATCCATTCGAGACGCCCGGGGATTTCGACAACGCTCAGGGCAGCCCGCGTCGCCTGCGCGCGCTGCGCGTCACTCGGCGCCGGCCCCATCAGGGCCAGACACACCTCGACGCCGCGCGCCCGCAGCTCGCCACCGAGATCGATCGCGTACTGCCAGACGCCGCCGACGGCGTCCGCAGTCATCAGGACGCGGGTCATGCGTCCTCGAGCTGCGCCAGCGGCAGCGGATGCGCATCCTGGATATCGCTGAAGGCGGAAAACGTGTCCAGGTAATGCTCCATGGCGCGTTCCCACGCGCGGTCGTCCGGTGCGCCCCAGCGTTTGGTGTAATCCGGGGAACCCGGATATGGAAACATCGGCACCGGCTCGTTCGCCCAGACGCCCAACCCCTGCAGATGGCTACGCCACGCGGCCACATCACCCGGATCGTCGGTGCCCGACGCGAGGAGGTTGGCCTGGACGAACGGCACGTGGCCGCGGGCGTAAACGAGCCGGTCGGCGAGCTGCGCGGTGGTCAGGCGGCTGCCCTTCTCGAGCAGATTGCGGCCTTCCACCGTGATGCTCTCGACGCCGGCTTCAATCGACACGCATCCGGCGCGGCCGAGCAGCTCGATCAACTCGTGATTCCACAGATCGATCCGCGTCTGGATGCCGAAAGAGATCGGCCGTTCGACGAAGGCTTCGAGCAGCGGCTTGTTCGGCAGGAAGATTTCGTCGATGAAATAGACATACTCGATGCCCTGCCCGATGAGACGATCGAGCTCGGCGAGCACCGTCGCGTCCGGACGCCGCCGGTAATCGCTGCGGAAGTTGTCCTTGGCACAGAAGGAACAGTGATAGGGACAACCGCGCGACACCTCCATCTCGGCTCCGGGGGCGGCGGGAGCGCGATCGAAACGGTGATGATGGTGCGCATGCGCGGCAATGTCGGCGTCGCGCCAGGCGAGCGGCGGCAAGGCGCTCATGTCCGACGCGTGCGGCGAACCCTGGATGCGGAGCGTGCCGGTCGCATCGACATACGCGATCGACCGCACGTCCGCCCAGGCCTCCCGCGATCGTGCCAGCTGCGGGAGGATCTCTTCACACTCGCCCAGAACGGCAACGTCGGCGCCAAGCTTGCGCAGCGTTGCGCCGGGGGTCGTCGACGCGTGCGGGCCAACGACGATCGTGCAGGCGCGACGGTCGGCGGCCGCACGCACCGCCCGCAGGGTTCGCCGCGGCACGCGCAGTTCGGGAGGCGCGCAGCGCCAGAACAAATAGCTCGGCGCCGTGGTGATGACGATGCGATCGGGGTTGAAGGCGCCGACGGCGCGCGCGACCTCCGCATCGCTCAGACGGTGCAGCTGCGCGTCCGCGATCATGACCTCGTGCCCATCGCGCTCGAGCAGCGCACGCGCGTAGCCGTACTCGAGCGGCAGGTGCGGCTCCCGGCAGCCGAAATAGATGCTGCCCTCGAACGACCACGGCGGGTTGAGGAGCGCGAACTTCACGAGGCGACCTTCCCCGCCCCGACGCCGCTGGCGTCGGCTACGCCCGACGCCACCAGCCACGACAGCAGCCGTTCGACGCCGTGCCGCACGTCGACGCGCGGCCGCCAGCCGGTGAGGCGCTCGAACCGCGACGTGCTGGAGACGTAGTAGCGCTGATCGGCGGGCCGCCACGCCTCCATCGTGAAGACGGGCCGCTCGCCGGTCACGTCAGCGATCAGGTCCATCAGCTCGATCAGGCTGATCGTCCGGGCCGGTCCGCCGCCGATGTTGAACGCGCTGCCCGCGGTGTCGGCGATGTTGTCGTGCGCGAGCAGCATCGCGTCGACCAGGTCCTCGACGAACAGCACGTCGCGCACCTGGAGGCCATCGCCGTAAAGCGTGAGTGGACGGCGGCGAAGCGCCTGAATGAGGAAGTGCGCCACCCAGCCCTGGTCCTCGGTGCCGAACTGGTGCGGCCCGTAGATGCAGCTCATACGGAACACCGTTGCCGGCAGTCCGAACGTACGCGCGTAGTCCAGGACGTACTGTTCCGCGGCTCCCTTGGAGCAACCGTAGGGGCTGTGGAAATCGAGCGGCCGCGCCTCGGAAATGCCGCGCTCGAGGACGCGTTCGTCGGCGGGCTCGTAGCGCGTCTTGCGCCGGCGGAGCGGCACGTCGTTCAAATCGCCGTAGACCTTGTTGGTCGAGGTAAACAGCAGCGACGGCGGCGCGTCCATCGCGCGCATCGCCTCGAGCAGATTGAGCGTACCGCGCGCGTTGATTTCGAAATCGAGGAACGGATCGGCCAGGCTGGTGGTGACTGCCACTTGCGCCGCGAAATGAAAGACCTGGTCAACGCCGCGGACGGCGCGGCGCACCATCGCTTCGTCGCGCACGTCGCCGCGCATGAACTCGACGCGGTCACCGTGGTGATCGCGCAGCCATCGGACATTCTCCTTGACGCCGTCGCGCGACAGATTGTCGAGCAGACGCACGCGGCGGCCGGATGCGAGCAGGCGATCCGCCACGTTGGTGGCGATGAAACCGGCGCCGCCGGTGATGAGCGACAGGCCCGTGGATGCGGGCACGCGAATCGGCTGCGTCATACGGTCAACCCCCTCGCCGCGAGCTCGCGGCTGGCGTCGGCGACGCGATCTTCCGCCGCCTGTTCCTGGAGCCATTGCGCCAGTTCGACGAGACCCTCCTCGAGCGTGACCCGCGGGGCGTAGCCGAGCGCGCGCTGCGCCTCGCTGATATCGGCAAAGCAATGACGGATGTCGCCGACGCGGTACTTGCCGCAGATGTCCGGTTCGATTGGTTTGCCGAGGATGGCGGCCAGCATGTGGGCGACGTCGCGGATGGTGTGGGCGCGGCCGCTGCCGATGTTGAACGCGCCTCCGACCGCCGGCGCCTCGAGCGCAAGGGCGCAGGCCTGCGCGACGTCGGCGACGCTGACGAAGTCGCGCCGCTGCAGGCCGTCCTCGAAGATCAACGGCGCATGATCGTTCAACAGGCGCGAGGCGAAGATCGCCAGTACGCCCGTGTAAGGATTGGAGAGCGACTGCCGCGTGCCGAAGACGTTGAAGAAGCGGAGCGCCAGCGTCGGAATGTTGTAGGCCCGTCCGATCAGCAGGCACATGCGCTCCTGATCGAATTTCGACAGCGCGTAGATCGACGCGAGCGACGGCGGCTTGCTCTCCGGCGTCGCCAGCGGCGTCAGCACTTCGCCGCTGTCGCCGCGCACTTCCCAATCGCCGCAGCGCAACTGCACGAGCGGCCGCTCGCGCCCCGGGACGACGGCGCCGCCGGGTGCGCGGTACAAGCCCTCGCCATAGATGCTCATGCTCGATGCGACGACCAGGCGCTGCACCGGACGCTCGATCAACGCCTGCAGCAGCGTCGCGGTGCCGCCGTTGTTGACCGAGGTGTAGTGATCGATCTCGTACATGCTCTGGCCGACGCCGACCGCTGCGGCGAAGTGATAGACCGCGTCGATGCCGGCGAGCGCCCGCCGCACCGCATCGCCATCGCGCACGTCGCCGCGCACGAGTTCGACCGCGGGATGCAGGTAGTCCGGCCGGCGCGCGGCGGCGCCGTGCACCTGCGGCGAGAGATTATCGAGCGCGCGCACGGCGTGGCCGCGGCGCAGCAGTTCATCGGCGACGTGCGAGCCGATGAAGCCGGCGCCGCCCGTGATCAGAATCCGCATGAATCAGTGGTCCTTTCGCGGCGACGCGATGGAGCCCGACTTGCTTTAGGGAGTGCGCGTCGCGAGAAGGTAAGTAGCAAAGCGGGATCCAAGTTCGGAACACATGCGCATGAGCCCACGTGCGCATGCAGGCATATGAAGAAGTTCTCAGACGAACAACTGCAGTTGATCGCGAACCGCGGGCGCGCTCTCTCCGACCCGACGCGGGTGCGAATTCTCTCGGTGCTGCGCGGAGGAGAGCAGGCGGTCGGACACATCGCGCTCGCCGCCGGAACGCGGCAGTCGACCGCGTCCAAACATCTGCAGGTTCTTTTCCAGGCGGGTTTCGTGCAGCGGCGCCGCGATGCGAGCACGGTGTTCTATTCGCTGCGCTCCGGCGAAGTGCTGCGCGTGTGCGAGTACCTGCGTAGCCGTCAACTCGTATGAATTCCTCACGCGCTTGGCAGGGCACGTTGACAGCGCAGGCGCAAACGGTTGTGCTGCTCGCGCGCCACGCCACAACCGATGCCGTCGGGCTGCGCCTCGCCGGCCGCGCGCCGAACCATCATCTCAACGCACGCGGACGCGCCGAAACGCAAACGCTGGCCGCGCGTCTGGCGCGTGCACCGCTCGCCGCCGTCTACAGCAGTCCGCTCGAGCGCGCGTGCGAGACCGCCACGGCGGTGGCCGCGCGGCACGGGCTCGCCGTGCGGCGATGCGACGGCTTGATCGAAGTCGACTTCGGCGAGTGGACGGGCGCGACGTTCGACGCGCTCGCCACGCGCGACGACTGGCGCCGCTACAACGAACACCGCGGCGTCGCGCGCGTGCCCGGCGGAGAGTCCGCGTCGGAGACGCAGCGACGCATCGCCCGTACGCTGGCGTACTTACATCAGCAGCACCCCGGCGCCGTGCTCCTCGCGGTGACGCACGCCGAACTCGTCCGCTACGCGATTCTGCTCGCGCGCGGCGCGCCGCTCGACGATTGGCATCGCGTCGAGGTGAAGCCCGCGGAGGTCGTCGCGTTATCGTGCGACTCAGACAACGTGAGCGAGGCTCGCGCATGGCGACAGGCCGGGTGAACCGGCACACGGCTCGCGGGCGATCCGAGCGCTCAACGTCGAGCGGATCGCCAGACTCCAATGCGCACCGCGAGCAGCAGGGGCGGCAGCGAACGGCGCGGCGCATCGAACGGGGCTTCGCGATGCACCCCGATCCGCGCGACAGACATCAGACGATCACGCGACAGGCATCAAACAGATCAATTGATGGAGCCGACAACCATTCCGAAGCTCGTCGACGAAATCGATCGCAAACGTCGTTGATCGCTCGTGGTGGTCGTTTTGCATAAAGACCAGAGCGATGGGAATTTGGAGCTCTCCGGTTCGCACGCTCCTCCCGCTCCTCATCCTCGCCGGCGGCAGCGCGTGCAGCAAGCAGACACTCGACACCTCCACACCCGCATCGGCGAAGGCGCTCGGCGGCTCGATAGGCGCGGCGGATCCCGCTGAATTACAGAAGGATGACGGGCAATGGGTGATGCCCGCCAAGAATTACTCCGCGACGCGGTTCAGCGGCCTGGATGAAATCAATACCGGTAACGTCCGCCAGCTCGGCGTTTCCTGGACCTTCTCGACCGGAATGGTCACCGGCCACGAGGCCGCGCCTCTCGTGGTCGGCGGCACGATGTACCTGGTCACGCCGTTTCCCAACATTCTGTATGCCTTCGATCTGACCCGACCGGGCGCGCCGCTCAAGTGGCAATACGATCCCAAGCCGCTCGGCGCGGCGAAAGGCGTGGCCTGCTGCGATCTGGTCAATCGCGGCGCCGCCTACGCCAACGGATCCGTCTTCTTCAACACGCTCGACGGCCGCACGATCGCCGTGAGCGCCGAGACCGGTCAGCCGAAGTGGATCACGCAGCTCGCCGACATCAACAAGGGCGAGACGATGACCATGGCTCCGCTCGTCGTCAAAGGCAAGGTGCTCGTCGGCAACAGCGGCGGCGAGTTCGGCGTACGCGGCTGGCTCACCGCGCTCGATGCCGACTCGGGGAAGATCGCCTGGCGCGCCTACAGCACGGGGCCCGACAAGGACGTGCTGATTGGACCGAACTTCAAACCTCATTACGACACCGACCGCGGCAAGGATCTCGGCATCACCACGTGGCCGGGCGAAGCCTGGCGTACCGGCGGCGGCACCGTGTGGGGCTGGATCTCCTACGATCCGGCGCTCGATCTCGTTTATTACGGCACGGCCAATCCAGGGCCATGGAATCCCGATCAGCGTCCAGGCGACAACAAATGGACCGCGGGCATGTTCGCGCGCAGCCCCGAGACCGGCGAGGCGCGCTGGTTCTACCAGACAAGTCCGCACGATCTCTTCGATCACGACGGGGTCAACGAGATCGTGCTCGCCGACGTCACGGTCAACGGCCAGGCGCGCAAGGTCGCGATGCGGGCCGATCGCAACGGTCTCTTCTACGTGATCGACCGCACGTCCGGCGAGGTGCTGTCGGCCGCGCCGTTCGGGTTCGTCAACTCGAACCGCGGCGTCGATCTCAAGACCGGCCGTCTCATTCCCGTGGAAGAAAAGGCGGTCAAACAAGGCGTCGTCGTGCGCGACATCTGCCCGTCGGCGCCCGGCATGAAGGATTGGCAGCCGATGTCTTTCTCGCCGCGCACCGGCCTCGTCTACATCCCGCATCAGAACTTGTGCATGGACGAGGAAGGGATGGCGGCGAGCTACATCGCCGGCACGCCGTTCGTCGGCGCGAGCGTCGTCTACAAGGCGGGTCCCGGTGGGAATCGCGGCGTGCTGACGGCGTGGAACCCGAGCGAAGCGAAACCGGCATGGTTGAAGAAGGAAAGCTTCCCGGTCTGGAGCGGCACGCTCGCCACCGCCGGCGACCTGGTGTTCTACGGCACCATGGACGGCTGGTTCAAAGCGGTGAACGCCAAGACCGGTGAAGACCTGTGGCAGTTCAAGTGCGGATCGGGAATCATCGGCCAGCCGATCACCTACCGCGGACCCGACGGCCGTCAGTACATCGCCGTTCTCTCCGGGGTCGGCGGCTGGTCGGGTGCAATCGTCAGCGCCGATCTCGATCCGCGTGACGCGACCGCCGGCAACGGTTGGGGCGGCGTGCTTGCGGACCTGAAGCAAGCCACCACGCGGGGCGGGATGCTCTACGTGTTCGCCATCGGAGGCGGAAAGTGATCTGGCTTCGCCGCCACGCGACGTCGGCGGGACAACTCCGGCCCCTTCGAGTCGCCGTTTCGGCGCTACGGCGCGAACGCTGCGCAGCGTGGGTGAAGTACGGCTGCTACACAATCCTGGCGGCAGCAATACTGTCAGCCTGTCATCGCGCTCCGTCGCGGACGCTGCGCGTCTGCTCCGATCCGAACAACCTGCCGTTCTCGAACAGCGACGGCCAGGGCTTCGAGAACCGGATTGCCGAGCTCCTCGCCAGCGATCGGCAGGCGCGCCTCGAGTACACGTGGTGGCCGCAGCGGCGCGGCTTCGTCCGGAACACGCTCGCGGCCGGCGAGTGCGACGTCGTCATGGGCGTACCGGAACACTTCGACCCGGTGTTGACGACACGGCCCTATTACCGATCGACCTACGTGTTCACGGCACGCCGCGATCGGCAGCTCCATATCAGCTCGCTCGACGATCCACGCCTCAAGCAGCTGCGCATTGGCGTGCAGATGATCGGGGACGATTTCACCAACAGTCCGCCGGCGCACGCGCTGAGCGCGCGCGGGCTCGTCCAGAACGTTGTCGGCTACTCGGTTTACGGCGACTACGCCCAGCCAAGCCCGCTGGCCGACATCGTCAAAGCGGTCGATCGCGGCGAGGTCGACGCCGCCGTCGTCTGGGGGCCGCCGGCCGGATATTTCGCCCGGCGCGCCGCGCATCCACTCGAGATCGTGCCCGTGTCTCCTCGCGCCGACTCGCCGGCGCGGCCGTTCACCTTCGCGATCGCGATGGGCGTGCGCCGCGGCGATCGCGCGCTGGCCGCGGAGCTCGATGACTTCATCGCGCGGCGCCGAACGGACATCGAGCGCGTGCTCGACGACTTCGGCGTACCGCGGGTGGAAGGAGATTAACTTGCGACGGGGTGGTTGGATTTCCTGGTCTCCTGTTGCTCTTGCGGCGGCGGTTGCATGCCTGATGTCGTTCGCCTGCGAGCGCGAAGAGCGGCGCTACAGGGAGCTGCCTGCCGCAGCGAGCCGGGAAACGTCAGTACGCGTCAGCCCGCTCGAGCCCGGGATGCCGCAGCAGCAGGCCGAGATCAAGAGTCCATATCAGGAGAATGCCTGGGGGATCGGCGAGGGCAAGCGTCTCTACGCCGCCTATAACTGCGCCCCCTGCCACGGCGTCAATGGCGGTGGCGCGATCGGACCGCCGCTCATCGACGACAAGTGGATCTACGGGGCGAAAGCGGATCAGATCTACGCGACCATTTCGCAGGGGCGTCCGGACGGCATGCCGTCGTTCGGCGGCCACATCCCGACACAACAGATCTGGCAGCTGGTCGCCTACGTGCAATCGATGGGCGGGCAGGTCAAGCAGACCAATGCGGCCGGCCGCAACGACGATCAGATGGCGGCGCTGCCCGAATCGCGGCAGTCGCCGCAGACGCCGATTCAGACGGGTCACCGCTGATGCCGCACCTGCAGTCGATCATCCACCCGGCGGGCATCGAGGCGGCGCGAATCAGTCAGCTGTGGTGGACGATGTTCTGGATCTGCACGGCGGTCTGGTTCGCGGTCGCGGCCGCCGCGTTCATCGGGATGCGCCGCGGCCATCGCGCCGCGTCCGTGGATATTCCGGACAGGGCGCTGTTCCGGCGCGTGGCTGTCGCCACCGCGATCAGCGTGGTCGCGTTGATCGCGCTGCTGACGCAGAGCGTCGTCACCGGGCGCGCGCTCAATACACTGCGTACGCCGGACGCGCTGCGGATCAACGTGACCGCCAATCAATGGTGGTGGGACGTCCAGTACGACAACCCGGTGGCAGGGTTGCGCGTGACGACGGCGAACGAAATCCATATCCCGGTGGGACGGCCTGTCGCATTCAACCTCTTCTCGAATGACGTGATCCACAGCCTCTGGATCCCCAACCTTCAGGGAAAGATCGATCTCGTTCCCGGGCGCAGGAACGAGTTGTGGCTGCAGGCGGATCGGGCCGGCGTCTACCGCGGACAGTGCGCCGAGTACTGCGGACTGCAGCACGCGAAAATGGCACTGGTCGTTGTCGCCGAGCCTCCGGACCAGTTCGAGTACTGGCTTGCCGCCAATCGGGCACCGGCTCCCGCGCCGGTGACCCCGGAGCAACAGCGCGGCAAGGACATCGTCGAAAAAGGGCCGTGCGCGATGTGCCACACGATTACCGGCACGCTCGCCGGCGCGCGAATGGCGCCGGATCTGACGCACA
The DNA here is from genome assembly GCA_046765855.1 of Acidobacteriota bacterium. GTDB lineage: Bacteria > Acidobacteriota > Vicinamibacteria > Vicinamibacterales > 2-12-FULL-66-21 > JAICSD01. The sequence goes on from JBKPSE010000307.1 coordinate 9,391, forward strand.
TTGCCTCGCGCAGCACGCTCGGCGCGGGTTCGATCCCGAACATGCACGGCTATCTCGCCGGCTGGATCAGCGATCCGCAATCGATCAAGCCTGGCAATCGCATGCCGTCGCCGGGCCTGAGCGGCGAGGAGCTTCAGGCGGTGATCGCATACCTCGAGACGTTGAAATGAAGGCGCACGAAGACAAGAAGCCGCGCGTCGTCGAGCAGGATCAGCGCCTCGCGGTGGAGGCACTCGACCGCGAGCGCAGGCTCCTGGGCAAGACGTGGGCGAACGGGCGCGGCCTCATCGCGTGGCTGTCGGAAACCGATCACAAGGCGATCGGCCGCCGTTATCTCGTCACGGCGTTCGGCTTCTTCGCGCTGGGCGGCGTTCTTGCGGCGCTGATGCGGATCCAGTTGTCGCGCCCCGACAACACGTTCCTCTCGCCCGACCTCTACAACCAGATCTTCACCATGCACGGAACGACGATGATGTTCCTGTTCGCGGTGCCGGTGGTGCTGGCGATGGGGGTCTATCTGGTGCCGTTGATGGTCGGGGCGCGCAGCATGGCCTTTCCGCGCATGCTCGCCTACAGCTACTGGATGTTCCTGTTCGGCGGAATCTTCCTCTACACGATGTTCTTCCTGAACACCGGTCCGGATAACGGCTGGTTCAGCTATCCGCCGCTGGCGGGGCCGGAGTTCGGCTACGGCAAGCGTGCCGACGTTTGGGCGCAGCTGATCACGTTCACGGAGGTATCAGGACTCGTGGTTGCGACCTGCCTCGTCTGCACGATCTTCAAGCTGCGGACGCCCGGGATGTCGCTCAACCGCATGCCGCTGTTCGTCTGGGCGATGCTGATCACTTCGTTCATGGTGATTTTCGCGATGCCCTCGATCGTCATCGCCAGCACCTGCCTGATCCTCGATCGCCTCGTCAGCACGCATTTCTTCAATCAGGCCGAAGGGGGCGACCCGATCCTGTGGCAGCACCTGTTCTGGTTCTTCGGCCACCCCGAGGTCTACATCATCTTCCTGCCGGCGCTCGGCATGATGTCGGAGGTGATCTCCACGTTCTCCCGCCGCAAGGTCGTCGGCTACACCGAGATGATTCTGTCGATGACGACGACCGCGTTCATCGGCTTCGGGGTGTGGGTGCATCACATGTTCGCCACCGGGCTGCCGCAGCTCGGTCAGAGCTTCTTCACCGCCGCGAGCATCATGATCGTGATCCCCACCGCGATCCAGATCTTCAACTGGATCGCGACGTTCTGGACGGCGCGGCGGCTGCAGATCACGGTGCCGTTCCTCTACATGGCGTCGTTCTTCTTCGTGTTCATCATCGGCGGGTTGACCGGCGTGATGCTCGCGTCGGTGCCGCTCGATCGGCAGGTGCATGACACTTACTTCGTCGTCGCGCACTTCCATTACGTGCTGATCGGGGGATCCACGTTCCCGCTGCTGGGGGGCCTCTTCTTCTGGTTTCCGAAGATCACCGGCCGCATGTTGAGCAACCGTCTCGGTCAGGCGAGCTTCTGGCTGCTGTTCGTCGGGTTCAACCTGACGTTTTTCCCGATGCACCTGCTCGGCCTCGAAGGGATGCCGCGCCGCGTCTACACCTATGCGGCTTCGTTGGGCTGGGCGAACATGAACCTGCTCGCCAGCGTCGGCGCCTCCATCATCTTCGTCTCGCTGCTCATATACCTGATCAACATCGTGGTCAGCCTGCGGCACGGCGTCGTTGCCGGGGACAACCCGTGGGGTGCGGCGACGCTCGAGTGGGCGACGTCATCGCCGCCTCCGCCCTACAACTTCGCTCCGCAACCGACGGTGGCGAGCGGCTATCCGCTCTGGCACAGCGAGCTGGCGCCGCCGCCGCTCGTGGGGCTTGCCGCCGACAAGCGCGAAGTGCTGGTCACCTACATGCTCGACGCCGAGCCGGATCATCGCTATCCGATGCCCGGACCGTCGCTGTGGCCGCTGCTTGCCGCCATCGCCACGAGCATCATGTTCGTGTGGTCGATCTTCGATCCGTGGGGCGTGGTGTGGGGATCGATTCCGATCTTCATCACGCTGATCGGTTGGTTCTGGCC
>JBKPSE010000308.1:0-5015 GCA_046765855.1 Acidobacteriota bacterium
TACGTGGGGTCAGGCACCTGAACAGGCTGACTTCCAGACCTGACCCCGAACGCGATTGGGGTCAGGTCTGCAAAAAGCCCGTACGTGGGGTCAGGCACCGAACAAGGCCGATTTCCAGACCTGACCCCGAGGGCGGCCGATTCCAGACCTGACCCCCGGGACCTGACCCCCGGGACCGCGGGGGGCGATGGCTAGCGGCGCGCGGGGGCCGGACCGGTGCTCGCGCGCGTTACCAGGGAATGCGGCAGGGTCACCGACTGCGGCGTCACGCTGCCGTCGCAGAGAATTGACAGCAGCAGCCGCACCGTTCCCTCGCCGATCGCTCGCATCGGCTGCGCGATGGTGGTCAACGGCGGCTCGGTGTAGCGGGCGAAGCGGATGTCGTCGAAGCCGACGACGGAGAGATCGCGCGGGACGCGGAGCTTCCTCGTGCGCGCGTATTCGAGCACGCCCATCGCCATTTCGTCGTTGAAGCAGACGACGGCGGTCGGCGGCCGCGGCGCCGACAGCAACTGGTGCGCGGCGGCGATGCCCGACTCCACCGAGAAGTCGCCGTTGACGACAATCGGTTCCTCACCGCCGCGTTTGCGCGCGGTGGTCAGGACGCCGCGCAGTCGATCGCGGCTGAGCGGACTGACCAGCGGCCCGGTCACCACGCCGATGCGATCGTGGCCGAGATCGTAGAGCAGGTGCATCACGTCGGCGGCCGCACGCGCGTTGTCGATATGGACGCTGGGCACGCCGAGGCGCGGATTGAACTCGCAGCCATTGACGATCGGCGCGCAGCGCGGCGCCGCGGCGCGCGCCAGTGCCGCCGCCGCTTCGGGCAGACGATGGCCGAGGAAGATCAGGCCATCGGCTTCCTTGCTCTTCAGCATCAACGCGTAACGCTGCTCACGGCAGTCGTCGTGTTGCGTGTCGCCGAACAGCACGGCGTAATCCTCGCGCTGCGCCGCGTCTTCGATGCCCTGCAGGATGAGCGAGAAGAAGGGATTGGAGATGTCCGGCACGGTGACAATGAGCTTGCCGGTGCGGGCGCGGCGCAGATTCTTCGCCGTGGAATTCGGCATGTAGCCGAGCAGATCGACGGCGCGCATCACGCGCTGCCGCGTCTTGCTCGAGACCACGTCGGGACGGCTGAGCACGCGCGACACGGTCGACGGCGAGACGCCGGCCCGTCTCGCCACTTCATAAATATTCGGCATGGGAGTCGCGGGGTGCGACGCGCCGGCATGATACCATCCGCGCGATCTGCAATCGATTGCACTCGCGAGGTGTCGATGCGCAACCTGGTGCTGGCCGCAGCGGCGGCTCTTCTGATGTCGAGTATCTATTCGGTCGCGGGCGCGCAGGGTCCGCCCGCGGCCCCGCAACAGCCCCCCGGCGGCGGCCGCGGACGCGGCGGCCAGGGCTTCCCCGCGCAACAGCGCCCGCTGGCGTCGCCGGAAGTGATCGAGCGCGGCAGCACGCTCTACGGGATCAACTGCCGTCTGTGCCACGGCCCGGACCTCCGCGGCGGCGACATGGGCGGCGTCAATCTGCTGCGTTCGCCGGTCGTGCTCAACGATCAGAATGGCGAGATGATCTATCCGGTCGTGCACGAAGGACGCAATCGTCCGGGCCAGCCGGTCATGCCGCCGCTGCCGCTCTCGGAAGAAGAGGTCAAGGCGATCGCGGCCTACATTCACAGCGTCGCCGCGCGCATGGCAGGGCAGGGAGGACCGCCGCCGACTGCCGAGCCCGTCGCGTTGAACATCGTCGTCGGCGATGCCGCGGCCGGCCAGAAGTACTTCGCCGCCAACTGCGCGTCGTGCCATTCGGCCGATGGCGACATGCGGGGCGTCGCCTCACGCTATCCATCGCCGATGGCCTTGCAGAACGCGTGGGTCTCTGGCGGGGGCGGTGGCGGGCGCGGCGGACGCGGGCGAGGCGGCGAAGACGCGCAGGCCTCACGCGTGCCCAAGCCGGTGACCGCCGTCGTGACCGCGGCGGACGGGCAGCGGTTTGAAGGCCGCCTCGATCGGATCGACGACTTCTACGTCACGATGACGCTTGCGGACGGAACATTGAAGACGTTTCGGCGCAACGGCAACATGCCGGCCGTTCAGATCAACGATCCGCTCGAAGGACACAAGAAGATGTGGGTGAAATTGACCGACAAGGACATCCACGACGTGACTGCTTACCTGGTGACATTGCAATGATCCCGACACGATTCTTCGTTTTGACCGCATCGCTGCTGCTCGCCCCTGCGCTCATCGCGCAGGAAAAGACCATCCTCGATCCGGCGGCGATCAAGAAGCCTTTGGCCGACGACTGGTCGACGTACTCCGGTGATTACACCGGCAAGCGCTACAGCGCGCTGACGCAGATCAACCAGTCGAACGTGAAGAACCTGACGCTCGCCTGGGTGTCGAAGCTGACATCCGGACTTCCGGCCCCGGGCGGCGGCGGCGGACGCGGCGGCGGCCGAGGCGCGGGCGGTGGCGTGCCCGTCATCGTCGGCGGTGAGGGCGCCGAAGAGTTCGCGTTCGTCGGCGCCAACGTCAAGGGATCCATCCTGAAGGTCGGCGACGTCCTCTATGTCACCGCGCCCGATAACGTCTGGGCCGTCTCGGCGCACGACGGCCGGGAAATCTGGCGCTACTTCTGGAAGACCCGCGGCGGGACCCACATCGGCAATCGCGGCGCCGCGATCTGGAACAACTACCTGTTCTTCGAGACGCCCGACAATTATCTCGTGTCGCTCGACGCGCGCACCGGAAAAGAGCGCTGGCACGTCGAGATCGCGAGTTTCAACGAACAGTACTTCTCGACGGCCGCGCCGGTGGTGATCGACAACCACGTGCTCGCCGGAACCGGCAACGACCTCGACATGCCAGGGTTCCTGCAGTCGTTCGATCCGGAAACGGGCAAGCTGCAGTGGAAGACCTACACGGTGCCGATGAACCCCGGCGATCCTGGACTGGAGACGTGGCCGAGCCTGGAAGCAGCGCGGCACGGCGGCGCGCAGACCTGGATCCCTGGCGCCTACGATCCCGAGACCCGGCTCTATATCATCGGCACCGGCAATCCGACTCCTGGCTACACCGGTCAGGGACGCAAGGGAGACAACCTCTTCGCGTGCTCGCTGGTCGCGTTCAACGTCGATACGGGCAAGATCGTCTGGCACTACCAGACGTCGCCGCACGATACCCACGATTGGGACTCCGCACAGACGCCGGTGCTGATCGACGGCACGATCAACGGACGGCCGCGCAAGTTGATCTCCACCGCCTCGCGCAACGGTTACTTCTTCACGCTGGATCGCGTCACCGGTGAACCGATCGTCTCGGCGCCGTTCGGCACGACGATGAACTGGGCCAAAGGAATCCGCAAGAACAGCATGCAGCCCGATCCGAATCCGGGCAAGGAGGCGACGGTTCCCGGCTCGCTGGTGTCGCCGGTCGAAGGCGGCGTCACCAACTGGCCGCCGCCGGCGTACTCGCCCGATACCGGACTGTTCTACGTGCACGAGCGCAACGGCTTCAACATGCTGTATCTGACGGAAACCGATCCGCGCGGATCGATGGGACTGGCCGGCAAGGCGGTCGGGCAGATCGGCGCGTGGCCCTCGGCGCTGCGCGCGATCGATTACAAGACCGGAAAGCCGGCGTGGCGCCATGAATTTCCCGGCGTGAGCGGCGCGGGCGGCTCAGGTGGCATTCTCGCGACCGCGGGCAAGCTCCTGTTTACCGGCGATGGCGGCGGCAACTTCGTCGCGTTCGACGCCACCAACGGCACGCCGCTCTGGCATTCACGCATCGGCTCGCCGAGCAACGCGCCCGAGACCTACTCGGTCGACGGCAAACAATACGTGCTCGTCGCCGTCGGCGACACTCTCTACTGCTTCTCGCTTTACTGAATCCGTAAAGCTGCCCCGGGACACCAATCCCGGGGCAGAATCTCCGAAAACCCGTTGCAATTCCTCCCAGACCTCTGCTACCGTCGCGTCGTTTTCGGCATGTCTGCAATCGATTTCAGTCATGGCACGGTTCGGGACGGGAGGAGGAACCATGTTCGGACGGATGTCGGTCCCCGCGGTTGCGATCGTCGTGTGCGTGCTGGCGGCCCCGCCACCGGCAGCCGCGCAGCTGACGACCGGAACGCTGACCGGGACGCTTAAGGACTCACAGGGCCTGGTCATACCAGGCGCCACCGTGACGCTGACCAGCGAAGCTCGCGGCACGCAGCTGCCGCCCGCTTTCACCAACGCCAACGGCGACTTCGTCTTCGCCAACGTCCCGCCCGACACCTACACGATTCAGGTCACCATGCAGGGGTTCAAGACGCTGAAGCGCAGCGGTCTCGCGGTCAGCGCCGGCGACCGCGTCGGCGTCGGCACGCTGACGATGGATGTCGGCGGCCTCACCGAAGCCGTCACCGTCGAAGCCGAGTCCCCGCTCGTGCAGACGCAGAGCGGTGAGCGCTCCTTCACCGTCACGACCAAGACGGTCGAGAACCTGCCGATCTCCAACCGCAGTTTCGTCCAGCTCGCCGCGCTCGCCCCGGGCGTGACCGGCACCAACCCGTCTCGTGTCGGCGACCGTTCGTCGACCGGCGGCAACAACAGCAACATCATGATGGACGGCATCTCGACGATGGACACGGGCAGCAACTCGGTGCTGCTGCAGATGAACGTCGAATCGATCGCCGAGGTCAAAGTGCTCGTCTCGAACTACCAGGCCGAGTACGGGCGGTCGAGCGGCGTGCAGGTCAGCGCCGTCACCAAGAGCGGCACCAACCGCTTCCGCGGATCGGCGTACGACGTCATGCGCAAGGACGCGTGGAACTCGAACAGCCAGACCAACATCCTCAACGGCGACCCGAAGACGAAAGTGAACGAGAAGGATCTTGGCTACTCGATCGGCGGTCCGATCGGGAAGCCGGGGGGCAACAACAAGCTGTTCTTCTTCTACGCGCAGGAGTTCGAACCACGCCAGGCCGGGGGCGATACGTACCGGTATCGCGTCCCC
>JBKPSE010000309.1:0-4638 GCA_046765855.1 Acidobacteriota bacterium
GGTCTGCAAAACGGCCCTTCCGGGGGTCAGACCCCCTGACGGGCCGTTTTGCAGACCTGACCCCAACGTCCGGGGTTACTGGGGTCAGGTCTGGGAAATGCCCGTTGGTGGGGTCTGACCCCTCGAAGTGCCGTTTTGCAGACCTGACCCCAACGTCCGGGGCTTCCGGGGTCAGGTCTGGGAAATGCCCCTTGCCGGGGTCTGACCCCTTGATGTGCCGTTTTGCAGACCTGGCCCCCATGGCAGTGTCAGTTGCGCAGCGGCTTGCCCGTGCTGAGGGTGTGGGCAATGCGTTCCTGGGTTTTGCGCTCGCCGCACAGGCTGAGGAACGCTTCGCGCTCGAGATCGAGCAGCTGCTGTTCGCTCACCGTTCCTGCATGCTCCAAATTGCCTCCCGCGAGAATCCAGGCCAGCTTGCGGCCAATGACGGCGTCGTGGTCGCTGATCCGGCCGGCGCGCCACGCGAGGTGGACGCCGAGCTTGAGCGCCGCGAACACGGATTCGCCGCCGACGCGGATCGCCTGGCGCGGCTGCGCCGGCGTGTAGTCGCGCGCCAACAGCAGCGCCTGATCCTTCGCGTCACCGAGCAGGCGATCGCGGTTCATCGTGATCTCGTCGCCGTCGCGCAGATAGCCGATGCGTCTGGCATCCGCTGCGCTGGTCGCCACTTTCGCGAACCCGATCGTTTCGAACACACGCTGCACCAGCGGCAGGGGATCCGCGCCGGCAGGCGCCGCCTCCATGACTCGCGCCAGCATTTCTTTGGTGCCGCCGCCGGCGGGAATGAGACCGACTCCCACTTCGACCAGTCCGATGTAAGCCTCCGCCGCGGACTGCACTCGCGCGGCGTGCAGCACGATTTCGCAGCCGCCGCCGAGCGTCAGCCCCGCCGGCGCGACGACGACCGGAACGTCCGCGTGCCTCAGCGCCATGGTGGCGCCCTGGAACGCGCGCACCATCATCTCGACCTCGTCCCAGTTGCCTTCCTGCGCCTCGAGCAGGAGGAGCATCAGGTTGGCGCCGGCGGAGAAGTTGACGCCGTCGTTGGCGACGACGACGGCGCGAAAATTCTGCGAGGCTTCCTTTACACCCGCCTGCAGCATCGCCATCGTGTCGCCGCCGATCGCGTTCATCTTCGAGTGGAATGCGATCTGGAGGACGCCGTCGCCGATGTCGAGCAGCGATGCGCCTGCGTTCTTACGCACCAGGCGCGGCGTGAGGGCCGAGGATCGACGATCGACGGTCGAGGATTGCGGATCGTGGACCGGCGAGGGCGATGCCGAGAGCCCGATCGCTTGCGCGGTCTCGAACGGCCCGAGCTCCCACCCGAAGCCCCAGCGCATCGCTTTGTCGATGTCTTCGGATGAGTAGGCAATCTCGTCGGCGATCTCGCGCGCGTAAGCGATGGTCGGACCGAGCGTGGCGCGCAGGAACGTGCCGACCTTGTCCTTACTCTCGTAGAGCGCCTTGATGCGCGCGCCGACTGGCTCGATCGAACGCGCCGCGTCGAGCGAGCCAAGCCTCGCCGGCTGCTTCGCGCGATACTCGAGCGTCTTCGGATCGAGCGTCAGGATGTCGTCGCCCGACTTCTGGTAGAAACCTTTGCCGGCTTTCGCTCCGGTCATGCCGCGCGAGAGCATCTCGTTGACGTAGGACGGCAGCTCGAAGCCGAGCGTTCGCGCGACATGCGCGAGCACATCAACCCCCGCGATGTCGACAGTCCGGAAGGTCGCGCTCTTCGGCCTGCCAATGGCCGGTCCGGTAATCGCGTCGACCTCTTCGATCGTGAGCTCGCCCGACTCGATCGCGCGGAAGACCTGCATCAGCCCGTAGATACCAACACGGTTGGCAATGAACCCCGGCACGTCCTTGGCGCGGACCACGCCCTTGCCGAGACGTAGATCGGCGAACTCCGAGATCGCACGAGTGACCTCCGGATCGGTTTGCGGAGTCGGGATGATCTCGAGCAGATGCAGGTACCGCGGCGGATTGAAGAAGTGGGTGCCGAGCCAGTGGCCGCGGAATCCGTCGGAGCGTCCTTCCGCAATCGACGCGATCGGAATGCCCGATGTGTTCGAGCTGACCACCGCGTCGGCGCGGCGAACGCCATCGACGCGCGCCATCAGCGCCTGTTTGGCGTCGAGGCGCTCGACGATCGCTTCGAGGATCCAATCCGCGTCGCCGATCGACGCGAGGTCTTGGTCGAAGCCGCCGGTCTCGATCAGCCCGACTGCATCCGACGTGAAGAACGGATCCGGTTTCAGCCGCTTGGCGCGCTCGAGCCCTTCGCGCGCCGTTTCCCTGGTGACGTCGAGGAGCCGCACACGCAACCCCGCGTTGGCGAAATGCGCGGCGATCTGCGCGCCCATCACGCCGGCCCCGAGCACCGCGGCGCGACGGAACGTCACGACATCCTCCGCTCGGCGCCGCGGCGCTGCCGCGCTTCACTGCGCCGCTGCGGCGCCTTGAGCTTGCCGCCGAAGCCGCCGACGAAGACGTCGACGATCGCGTCGGCCTCCGAGACGAGAGAGTACTTGCGGCGGCTGAGCACCCAGTTGGTCGCCATCTCGTCGAGTCCACCAAAAAACAGCTTGGCGGCGAGCGTCGGATTGATCTCCTTGCGGAACGCACCGGACTTCTGGCCCTCGACGACGATCGCGCGGATGATGCCGAGGTATTCGCGCAGCAGCGTCGACGAGAAGCGCTCCATGAACTTGGTCGACTGGCGCAGTTCCACCTGGAACACGACGGCGAGGCTGCGATCGCGTCCCATACGATCGAGGTGCACGCGGGCGATGGCGCGCAGCTGCTCGACCGGATCGCGCAGCGGGACGATGCAGGCGCGGCCGTCCTCGATCGCCTCGCGCATTGTCTTTTCGAAGATCGAGACGAGCAGATCGTCTTTGCTGCGGAAATAGAGATAGACGGTGCCGGCGGCGACGCCGGCGCGGCGCGCCACGTCGGCGACTTGAGCATTGAAGTAGCCGCGCTCCGCGAAGATGTCGATGGCGGCGCGGAGCAGCGCGTCCCGTTTGCCCGGACGTGCGGGGTCGGCGACGCGGAGAGGACTGGCGGCAGCCACTGAATGAATGTTCATTCAGATACAGGCTGCTGTCAACTGTGTATAGTGGCCGCACACCGCCAGCTCAAGAGGAGCATCGATGTTGGACGAGACGCAGCAGCAGGCAATCGTCACGCGGCTCAATCGCATCGAGGGGCAGGTCCGTGGTATCCGGCGCATGGTCCAGGAGCCGCGCCTCTGCGTCGAGATCCTGCAGCAGCTCGCCGCGGCCGAAGCCGCCCTCAACCGCATCAGCCTGGTGGTCTTCCGCTTCCACGTCGAAAAGTGCGTTCCGGCGGCGATCTCGAAAGGCGATCCCGATCGCGAACAGGGACTCTCCGAGCTGGTCGACATCTTCGATCGCTTCTCGAAGTAGCTGTCCCATCTGGACTTAGCGTCTCTTCTTGCAAATTTGTTCGTTCTGCACTCATAGTGTAGCGTTCGGTTCCGTACACCGTTCGTTCGCGCGCAATTCGATCCGGTCATCTGTCTGGGAGGATGGAAGATGAGATCTCGAATCGCAAGAATGATGGTGTTGTCTGCCGCGCTCGTCGCGGCAATCGCAGCACCGTCTGCGGCGCAGGTATCAACGGGGCGCATCGACGCCACCGTTGCCGACAGCACCGGCGCCGTGCTTCCGGGTGTCAACGTCGATATCGCTGGACCGCAGTCGCAAACCGCGGTCACCGATTCGACCGGCGAAGCGCATTTCCTCAACCTGCCTCCGGGCATGTACACGGTCACCGCGAAGCTCTCCGGCTTCAGCGATTACCTCAATAAGAACGTCGCGGTCGCGACCGGGGCCAGCGTGCCGTTGAAGATCAGCATGTCGGTCGCCGGCGTCGCAACACAGGTGCAGGTCAGCGGCGAAACGCCGATCGTCGATACCAAGAAGATGGGGACGACGACGAACGTCAGCGTCGAGGAGCTGCAGAACATCCCCTCGTCGCGCGACCCGTGGGTCGTGCTTCAAACCGTCCCCGGCGTCATCGTCGATCGCGTCAACGTCGGCGGCGCTGAATCCGGCCAGCAGTCTAACTACCAGGCCAAAGGCGCGAGCGGCGGCGAGAACACGTGGAACATGGACGGGATCGCGATCACCGACATGGCGGCGCTCGGTTCGACGCCGACCTACTACGACTTCGACATGTTCCAGGACATGCAGGTCTCGACCGGCGGCGCCGACGTCACCAGCCCGACGCCCGGCGTGCAGCTCAACATGGTGCTCAAGAGCGGCAGCAATACACCGCATGGCAGCACGCGCATCTACTTCGAGAACGAAGACATGCAGGCCAACAACCTGTCGGACACGCTGAAAGCGTCGATTGGCGGCACGACGGGCAAGGGCAACCGCATGCACCAGTACAAGGATTACGGCTTCGAGCTTGGCGGTCCGGTCGTCAAGAACCGGCTGTGGGCCTGGGGCGCGCTGGGGAAGACGCACGTCGATCTGATCACGCTCGGGGGCACTCACGATCGTACCGAGCTGAAGGATTCATCTTTCAAGGCGAACGGACAGGTCTCCAACTGTCTCTTATACACATCTCCGAGCCCACGAGACCTATGAAGGAATCTCG
>JBKPSE010000310.1:0-5354 GCA_046765855.1 Acidobacteriota bacterium
CCCATCAGCACTTCGATCGTTTCCTTCTCGGACGGCGGGTCGACCTTCACCGCCTGGAACCGCCGCTCGAGCGAGCGATCCTTTTCGATGTACTTCCGGTATTCCGCCGGAGTGGTGGCGCCGATGCAGCGGATCTCGCCGCGCGAGAGCGCCGGCTTCAGGATGTTGGCGGCGTCGAGCGACCCTTCCGCCGAACCCGCGCCGACGAGCGTGTGCAGCTCGTCGATGAACACGATGATGTTCGGGTTCTCGGTCAGCTCTTTCATGATCGCCTTGAGGCGCTCTTCGAACTGGCCACGGTACTTCGTGCCGGCGACGATCAGCGAGATGTCCAGCGCGAGGATGCGCTTGTCGGCGAGGAAGTGCGGCACGTCGCCGTAGACGATCTTCTGCGCGAGCCCTTCGACGATCGCGGTCTTGCCGACGCCCGGCTCGCCGATTAGCACGGCGTTGTTCTTGGTGCGGCGGCAGAGCACCTGCTGCACGCGCTCGAGTTCGACGCTGCGGCCGACCAGCGGGTCGAGCGCGTTTTTCATCGCGGCTTCAGTCAGATCGCGCGAGAACTCCGCCAGCAGCGGCGTCTCCTTCACCCGCATCAGCGTGGTCTTTTCATTCAGCAGCGCGACGATGTCCTCGCGGACCGTGTTCAGCCGCATCCCTTTTTCCATCAGGATGGTGGCGGCGACGGAGCGTTCCTCGCGGAGGATGCCGAGCAGCAGGTGCTCGGTGCCGATGTAGTTGTGCAGCAGCCGATCGGCTTCCTCGGCCGCGAACTGCAGGACGCGCTTGGTTTCCGCGCTGAACGGGATCTCGACCGACGTCGAAACCTTCTCGCGGAACACGGTGCGCCCTTCGATCTCTTTGCGAATGGACTCGAGAGACAGGTGCGAGCGGGCGAAAATCCGGCTGGTCAGCCCTTTGCCCTCGCGGATCAGTCCCAGGAGGAGGTGCTCGGTCTCGATCGAGATGCTGCCGAGCTGTGACGCTTCGTAGCGTGCGAAGAACAGCACGCGCCGCGCCCGTTCTGTATAGCGTTCGAACATCCGGGATTCCTATGAGGAGGTTGGCGTCATTATACGGCCAAAATTCAGAAAATACGAGAGTTATCCGTTCTCGTCAGGGCATTCGCCCCGTACGGCGCCCTTACCGTGTAGGACGTCCCCGCCCTCTCCGCCGTTTCAGCTCTGCGAAACAGTTGCCAGCTTCGCGTTGCCGTTTTCAGCTTGCCGGCCAGCCGACCGTTCGCACCTGTCAGCTGTCGAGGACGGCGTCCGCCTCGATTTCCACGAGCATCTCGGGATCTATGAGGCGGCTCACCTCCACCATCGCGGTGGCCGGACGAATCGTGCCAAACACCTCGCCGTGTGCCCGGCCGACCGCTTCCCAGTCACGCACGATATTCGTCACGTAGATACGGGTTCTGACGACGTTATCGAGTGTGGCGCCTGCGCGCTCCAGTGCCCGCCGGATATTTGCCAGCGCTTGCACCGTCTGCGCCCGCGCGTCACCCTTCCCCATCAATGCGCCGTCTTCAGCGGTGGCGGTCGTACCGGAGACAAAAATCGCCGTTCCGACCTTGACCGCACGTGAGTACCCCACCAGCGGCTCCCACTTGGTGCCGCTCGAGATGTTCTGTCGCATGCAGGGGATGTTAGCGCGGGGTCAGCGACCAGCCGTGTCCATTGTTCGAGCAGCTCCCTCCCGGCACACTCATCGACCCATCGATGTTGCCGGACACGCCCGTCGTGTTGCCGGTCGCCGCGCCGGTCACCACGCCGCTGACGGTGACCGCCACGCCGGCGGTATCGCGCGCCGAGCCGGAAATCGTGCCCACAACCGTCGATCCGCTGATTTGCAGCGGCATATTCAGCGAGCTGGCGGCGTCGATCGTCGAGACGGTCGCGCGATCACCGTCGCGCGCGACCATGACCGGATAGGCGGCGACGGTCGCCGATGGCGTGCCGATACACAGCTGCACCGACACGCAGATGCTGTTCTGGCACACAGGAATGCCGTTCGTCGAGAACGTCAGCGTCAGCGTATAGGGACCGCTCTCCAGGCGCACGTCCTGCGGCGTGGCGGGTGGAGGGATTGTGGTTGGAGCGACGGGCGTGGAACTGCCGCAGGAGGTGGCGAGCGAAACGAGCGCGGCGAGAAGCAGCGCGCGGCGCATGGCGGGGATTTTACTCCCGCCGCTGCGCCGCAAACTGAGCCGTAGACCTACTTTTTCTTGGCGGCGCCCGGAGTGGAGCTGCGAACGACCACGTCCGCCGCGTGCTTGGTCGCACCCATGTCGTGATACTTGACGCTGACCGTGTCGCCAACCTTCACGTACTGCGTGATCTCCAGCGGTTCCTTACTTTCCTTGGCCGCCGCGGTCTTCTTGCTGGCGCCGCTGACGCTCACGTGGGTCGACTTGTCGACCGCGAAGGTCCATTCAGCCGACTTTCCCTTGACGGTGAGCGAATTGGCCGAGACAGCCGACACGGTCCCGTTCGCGTTCAACGTTTTGTCGGCGGCGGCCTTGGCCTGGGCGAAGGCCGGACCGGATACCAGAAGTCCCCCGAGTACCAATAGCAGCAGGCGTTTCATCACTGACCTCCTCGTTGTCGACATATACGCAAATGGCCCGGGGATTGTGCCACAGTTAGCGCCTCTGGAGGACGCATGAATCGACAGATGCCGTGGGCGGCCGCGGCGCTCGCTTGTGTCGCGGTCGCCGGCAGCTCAGGCGTGCGCGGTCAGCAAACCCCGCAATCGCCGCAAGGACCGCAATCCGCGCGCGCGGTACCGGCGCCGCATTTCGAGTACGCCGGGCCGGTGAGCGCCGGCCGCATCGCCGCTGCCGCGGCGGTTGCCGGCAAGCCAGGTGTGTATTACGCGGGCGCCGCGTCGGGCGGCGTCTGGAAATCGAGCGACGGCGGCAGCACATGGAAGCCGACATTCGACAAGGAAACGTCGCAGGCGATCGGCGCGCTCGCCGTGTCGCAAAGCAATCCCGACGTCGTGTGGGCAGGCACCGGCGAGGCGTGGGCGGTGCGCGACATGGACATGATGGGCGACGGCGTCTACAAGTCGACGGACGGAGGTGAGACGTGGACGAAGATGGGTCTCGCCGACACCGGCCGCATCGGCACCATCGTCATCCATCCGACCAACGAGAACGTCGTCCTCGTCTGTGCGCTGGGACGCGCGACCGGACCGCAGCGCGAGCGCGGTGTGTTCCGTACGGACGATGGCGGCAAGACGTGGCAGCAGGTGCTGTTCGTCGACGAGAACACCGGATGCTCCGGACTGCAGATGTCGCAGAAGGATCCGAACATCGTGCTTGCCGGCACCTGGCAGATGTACCTCCAGACTCATGTACTCGAGAGCGGCGGCCCGGGAAGCGGCATCCACATTTCGCGCGACGGCGGCAGAACGTTCGCGAAGATCACCGATCCGGGCCTGCCGAAATCCCCCTACGGCAAGACCGACGTCGCAATCGCTCCGTCCGATGCCAACCGGATGTACGCGCTGATTCAGACCGGCGGCGACGGCGTGCAGACGTGGGGATCGACCACACGCATGAAATCGGAAGCGCAGGGCTCGGTCTGGCGGTCCGACGATGCCGGCAGGACGTGGACGAATGTGAGCTGGGACCGGCGGCTGATCGGGCGCGCGGGCTACTACATCCGCATTCGTGTATCGCCCGACAATCCCGATCACCTGCTCATCGCCAACAGCACGCTGTGGCGCTCGCGCGATGGCGGAAAGATCTGGGTGAACGGCGGCGGCGGCTGCGGCGACTGTCACGACATCTGGTGGGATCCGAATCCCAACATGGCCGGCCACTACATCGTGACCGGCGACGGTGGCATGGGCATCTTCGGATCGCCGGCGAACCCCACCGGCAATACGTCGGTGTCGCTGCCGATCGGCCAGATGTATCGCGTCACCGTCGATCAGCGATATCCCTATTGGCTCTACTCGGATCGGCAGGATGACGGCAGCATGCGGCTGTCGAGCGCGCGCCCGATCGTCCCGGCGAACGTACCGTCGTACGCGCCGCCGCCTCCAGCGCCGGATGCGGAGGAAGGTGCGCGCGGCCGCGGACGCGGAGGGCGCGGCGGTGGCGGTGGCGGAAGAGGACGCGGCGCGGCGGCGAGCCAGGAGCCGCCGCAGGAGAACATGCCCTCGTGCGAATCGGGCTACACCTACCCCGAGCCGAACAACCATCGCTTCGTCTGGGGCACGTGCTACGCCGCGCACGTCGCGACCTACGACGAGATCAGCGGCCTGCGCCGTTCCGTCAGCCCCTGGATGCACACGCTCGACAGCGATCCGGTCGGCTTGAAGTACCGCTGCCAGTGGTCGCCGCCGCTCGCGATCGACTGGTTCGACAATTCTGTCTACTTCGGCTGCCAGGTGCTGTTCCGCACGCGCGATCGCGGACAGACGTGGCAGGTGATCAGTCCTGACCTGTCGACCGGCGATCCCAGTCGCATCAGATTCTCCGGCGGCGTCGTCGGCGACAATCTCGGACAGTTCTATGGGGCGCTCGTCTCCGCAATCGCACCCTCACGGACGCAGAAGGGGGTGGTGTGGGTCGGCACCAACGACGGCAAGGTGTGGATCTCGCGCGACGCGGGGGTCAAGTGGATCGATCTGACGGCGAATTTGAAGATGCCGAAATGGGGGCTGGTTCGCCGCATCGACGCGTCGCACTTCGATCCAGGCACGGCGTATATCGCCGTCGACTACCACCTCGTCGACAATCGCGATCCGTTCCTGGCGAAAACTACGGATTTCGGACAGACGTGGACGCGGCTGGATGCGACGCTGCCCAAGGGGCATCCGCTCGATTACACGCTCACGATCGCGGAGAACCCGCATCGCAAGGGAATGGTGTTCGCGGGCACGGGCCACGGCTTCTTTTACTCGCGTGATGACGGCAGGACGTGGACGCAGTTCAAAGACAGACTTCCGGCCGCGCCGGTCAACTGGATCGAAATCCCGAAGAACGCGCCGGAGCTCGCGGTGGCGACCTACGGCCGCGGCCTGTGGATCCTGCGCGACCTGTGGCAGCTCGAACAGGGAGACCTCGGCGACTCGCAGGCGGAGCTCGAGCTGTACAAACCGATCCCGGCGACGCGAACCGCCGAGGGCGGCACGGCGCAGTTCGTCTTCGAGCTGAAATCGGCGCCGCCCTCACCGATCACGGTTGACGTGCTCGATTCGTCGGGCGCGGTCGTCAACACCAGCCAGGTGAGCGGGCGCGCCGGCCTGCAGGAAGTCGACTGGAACCTGCTCTATCCGCCGCCCGACCAGGTCGTCCTGCGCTCGAGTCCTCCCGACAACCCGCACATTTGGGA
>JBKPSE010000311.1:0-10493 GCA_046765855.1 Acidobacteriota bacterium
GGCACGTGGCGATAATAGGTCGATGGCCGTTCAGCCCGCCGTTCCTCTCACCAGCCTCTCGCACGGCGCGGGCTGCGCGTGCAAGATCGGACCGGGGGATCTGCAGAAGCTGCTGGCGGACGTGCCGCGGACGGCCGACCCGGCGCTGCTGGTCGGATCGGAGACCGCGGACGACGGCGGCGTGTACCGCGTGAGCGACGAGCTCGCGCTCGTGCAGACGGTCGACTTCTTCCCGCCGGTCGTCGACGACCCCTGGTGGTACGGGCGCATCGCCGCGGCCAACGCGCTCTCGGACATCTACGCGATGGGCGGCCGGCCGCTCACCGCCCTGGCAATCGCTGCGTTCCCGAACGACGCGGACCGCTCCGTGCTCTCGACGATCTTCCGCGGCGGCCTCGATGCGCTGAAGGAGGCCGGCGTCGCGCTGCTCGGAGGCCACACCGTCCAGGATGAGGAGATCAAGTTCGGCTACGCGGTCACCGGCGAAGTCGATCCCGCGCGGATGTGGACCAATGCCGGCGCGCGGCCGGGCGATCGTCTGGTGCTCACCAAACCCATCGGCACTGGTGTCATTGCCACGGCGATCAAGTTCGGCCGCGCCGACGCTGCCGTTGCCGCGTCGGCGATTGCTTCGATGGCGCAGTTGAACCGCGCCGCCACGCAGTCGCTGGCGGCACTGCCGCCCGGCGCGGTGCACGCGTGCACGGACATCACCGGCTTCGGCGTGATCGGGCACGCATCCGAAATCGCTCGCGCCAGCGGATGTGTCGTGGTCATCGACGTCGACGCCGTCCCGCTCCTCGATGGCGCCTTGGACCTGGTCGCGGCCAACACGCCCGGCGGCGGGCGCACGAACAAGGCACACTTCGCTGCCGGAGTCGAGATCTCATCTGCCGCGGATGCCGCGCGCGTGCAGCTCTTGTACGATCCGCAGACATCAGGCGGGTTGCTGGTTGCAGCGCCGGCCGAGCGCGCCCCGGAAATTCTGACGGCACTCGCCGGCGCCGGCGTCGCGGCTCATCTGATCGGTGAAATACACCAACCCCGACGATCGGCCGCAAACCTTGCCGTAACGCTCCGCTGAATGGTATAAATCTTCGTTTGGCATGAGTGCAAAATTGCTGATTCGTAGGGCCGGTTTCCCGTGACGAGCGGCGCGGCCGCGGGCCGCTACGCGCGCGCGCTGTTCGACGTCGCGGTGAAAGAGGGCGCGCCGGTCGAGAAGGTTCAGGCGGATCTTCAACAGTTCGTCGATCTCTTCAAGCAGCATCCCGTATTGGCGCAGACGCTCGGCAACCCTGCGATCCCCGCTTCGAAGAAGCAGGCTGTCGTCAAGGCCCTGCTCGAACGCGCCGGCGCGATCGCGCCGATGGTCGCGAAGATGATTGCGCTGCTCGCCGAACGCGATCGGCTGATGCTGCTGCCCGACGTCGCGCGCATCTACGGCGACCGCGTCATGGATCACCTCAACGTGATCCGCGGCGAGGTGACGACGGCGGTGCCTATTGCCGACGAACGGCTCCGCTCGCTCGAGCAGGGCCTGCAGCAGGCGACCGGACGGAAAGTCGTGCTCGAATCGAAAATCGATCCGTCGATCATCGGCGGCGTGGTCACGCGTCTGGGCAGCACCGTCTATGACGGCAGCGTCACGATGCAGCTGGAAAAGATGAGGCAGGCGCTCATTCAGTCGGCGCAGTAGCACGCGATCAATTGAGTGGTCCGCGCCGTGAGCGTGCAGGGGGTTTGGGGGCGACGCTCCCGAGTTAGAGAAGTATGGACATAAGAGCAGAAGAGATTTCCAAGATCATTCGCGATCAGATCGGCAGCTACGCGGTCGACGTGGATGTCGCCGAAGTCGGGACGATCGTGTCCGTCGGAGACGGCATCGCCCGCGTGCACGGCGTCGAAAAGACGATGGCCGGGGAGATGCTCGAGTTTCCGCACGGCATCTTCGGCATCGCGCTGAACCTGGAAGAGGAGAGCGTCGGCGCAGTGCTGCTCGGCGACTATACGGAAATCAAGGAAGGGGATCCGGTCAAGCGCACCGGCCGGATCATTTCGGTGCCGGTCGGCCGCGAGCTCGTCGGCCGCGTCGTCAACGCCCTCGGGCAGCCGATCGACGGCAAGGGTCCCGTCGTTTCCAAGCAGCAGATGCCGATCGAGCGGATCGCCCCGGGTGTTGTCGATCGCTCGCCGGTCAAGGAGCCGATGCAGACCGGGCTGAAGGCCATCGACGCGATGGTCCCGATCGGCCGCGGACAGCGCGAGCTGATCATCGGCGACCGCCAGACCGGCAAAACTGCCGTCGCGGTCGATACGATCATCAACCAGAAGGGGCAGGACGTCATCTGCATCTACAACGCGATCGGTCAGAAGCAATCGACCATCGCGCAGGTGGTGCGCACGCTCGAAGATGCCGGGGCGATGGAATACACCATCGTCGTCGCGGCGGCGGCTTCCGATCCGGCGCCGCTCCTTTACATCAGCCCGTACTCCGCCTGCACGATGGGGGAGTATTTCCGCGACAGCGGACAGCACGCACTGTGCATCTACGACGACCTGTCGAAGCACGCGCAGGCCTACCGCGAGATCTCGCTGCTGCTGCGTCGCCCGCCCGGCCGCGAGGCGTATCCCGGCGACGTGTTCTACCTGCACTCGCGCCTGCTGGAACGCGCGGCAAAGCTGAAGAAGGAAAACGGCGGCGGCTCGCTGACGGCGCTGCCGATCATCGAGACGCAGGCGGGCGACCTCTCGGCCTACATTCCGACCAACGTCATCTCGATCACGGACGGACAGATCTTTCTCGAGTCCGACCTGTTTCACCAAGGCATCCGGCCGGCGATCAACGTCGGCAACTCGGTGAGCCGCGTCGGTGGATCCGCGCAGGTCAAGGCGATGCGGCAAGTGGCGGGTACGCTGCGCCTGGACCTGGCGCAGTATCGCGAGCTCGCGGCGTTCGCGCAGTTCGGGTCGGATCTCGACAAGGCGACGCTGAATCAGTTGAACCGCGGCCGCCGTCTCGTCGAAGTGCTGAAGCAGCCGCAGTATCAGCCGCTGCCGGTGGAAAAGCAGGTCGCGATCATTTACGCGGCGACCAATGGCTATGTCGATCCGGTTCCGGTCGAGCAGGTGCGCGAATACGAAACCGAGTTGTACCGCTACCTGGAAACCAGCCGATCCGGCGTGTTGTCGGCGCTTGCCGAAAAGAAGGCGATCGACGACACCATCAAGGCGGAGCTGAATCAGGCGCTCGAGGAATTCGGCAAGAGCTTCGCCGCGACCCACGTCAGGGCGGCCTAGCCACGGTCCCATAGATGCCGTCGCTGATCGATATCCGCCGCCGCGTGAGAGCCGTCAAGTCGACGCAGCAGATCACCAAGGCGATGAAGATGGTCGCCGCCTCGCGGCTGCGCCGTGCGCAGGAGCGTATTCAGCACGCGCGCCCTTTCGCGACCGAAATGCAGCGCGTGCTCAACAGCCTGGCGACGCGCGTCGATCCCGCGGCGCATCCGCTGCTCGACGAGCGCAAGACGCCGCGCGCTGGCAACAAGATCCTGTTGATCGTGATCACCGCGGACCGCGGCCTGGCGGGAAGCTTTAACGCGAATGCGATCAAGGCCGCCAGCACGTTCATCGTCGAGAATCGCGATCGCGAGGTGGCGCTCGGTCTGATCGGGCGCCGCGGCCGTGACTACTTCTCGCGCCGCGGTTTCGAGGTTCGCTACGAACAGGTCAATCTCTTCGCCGGCCTGCAGTTCTCGCACGCGAAGGCGATAGCCGACGCGGCAGTCGAGGCGTTCACGGCGGGTCAGGTCGACAGCGTCTATCTGGTCTACAACGAGTTCCGTTCGGTCATCTCGCAGCGGATTGTCGTCGACAGGCTGCTGCCGATCCCGAGATTCGACAGCGCGAATGCCGCCGCGCCGAAGGCGGAGCGGAGCCCGGCCGGCGAAGGCGCGCCGGCGAGCCCCAATCCAGTCATCGATTACCTGTACGAACCGGGGCCCGAGCAGCTGTTCAACGCGCTGCTGCCACGCCACGTCGAGATTCAGGTGTACCGGGCCCTGCTCGAATCGAACGCCGCGTTCTATGCCGCGCAGATGACCGCGATGGACGCCGCAACGCGCAACTCGGCGGATATGATCGAGCAGCTCACGCTGTACATGAACAAGGTGCGGCAGGCGGCGATTACGAGAGAGATCATTGAGGTTGTCTCCGGAGCGGGGGCTCTGTAGAACCGCCCGTCAACTCCGCAGCGCCGCGACTCGATTCCTCGAGCGGCAGCTTGGAATCTGGCAGTCGGCGTTGGGCGTTGATTGGGAGTCGGGGTTTGTGAAGTAGGGATTGACTGACAGGTCCAATATGGCAACAGCGACGGAAACAGCAAAGGCGCAGAAGGTCGGCAAAGTCGTTCAGGTGATCGGTCCCGTGGTCGACGTCGAGTTCGCCGGCGGCGAGCTGCCGGCGATCTACAACGCGGTCCGCATCGTCTCGAGCAAGGGGGACGCCGGCGAGGTCATCGACGTGGTCGCGGAAGTCGAGCAGCACCTCGGTGAGAATCGCGTGCGCACGGTGGCGATGAAGCCGACCGACGGCATGCGCCGCGGCATGACCGTCATCGACACCGGCGCGCCCATCTCGATGCCGGTCGGGCCGGCGACGCTCGGCCGCGTCATGAACGTGCTCGGCGAGCCCGTGGACTTTCCGGATCGTCCGATTCAGTCGAAGGAGCGCTGGTCGATCCACCGCGAAGCGCCGCCGCTCGAGGATCAGTCGACCGAGCTGCAGATGTTCGAGACCGGGATCAAGGTCGTCGATCTGCTCGAGCCGTATCTGCGCGGCGGAAAGATCGGCCTGTTCGGCGGCGCCGGCGTCGGCAAGACCGTGATCATCCAGGAACTGATTCACAACGTTGCCATGAAGCATGGCGGCGTATCGGTGTTTGCCGGTGTCGGCGAGCGGACGCGCGAAGGAAACGACCTCTGGCTCGAGTTCCAGGAGAGCGGCGTCATCAACATGCAGGACATGGAGAAGTCGCGCGCCGCCCTGGTCTACGGCCAGATGACGGAGCCGCCGGGCGCGCGCCTGCGCGTCGCGCTGAGCGGCCTCACGGTCGCCGAGTATTTCCGCGACGCCGAGAAGAAGGACGTCCTGCTTTTCATCGACAACATTTTCCGCTTCACGCAAGCGGGCTCGGAAGTGTCGGCGCTGCTCGGCCGCATGCCGAGCGCGGTCGGCTATCAGCCGACGCTCGGCACCGAGATGGGTGAGCTTCAGGAGCGGATCACGTCCACCAAGAGCGGGTCGATCACGTCCGTTCAGGCGATCTACGTGCCCGCCGACGACTATACCGACCCGGCGCCGGCGACGACGTTCGCGCATCTCGACGCGACCACGAACCTGTCGCGCGCGATCGTCGAGCTCGGCATCTATCCCGCGGTGGATCCGCTGGCGTCGACCTCGCGCATTCTCGACCCGCGCATCATCGGCGACGAGCACTACAACGTTGCGCGCGCGGTGAAACAGGTGCTGCAGCGTTACAAGGACCTGCAGGACATCATCGCAATCCTCGGCATCGACGAGCTTTCGGAAGAGGACAAGCTCACCGTGGCTCGGGCGCGCAAGATCCAGAGATTCCTGTCGCAGCCGTTTTTCGTCGCCGAGCAGTTTACGGGTCTGCCCGGCAAGTACGTGCCGATCGCCGATACCGTCAAGAGCTTCAAGGAAATCGTCGACGGCAAGCACGACACCGTGCCCGAGCAGGCGTTTTACATGGTCGGCACGATCGACGAAGCGCTGGCGAAGGCCGAAAAAATGGCCAAGGGATAAGTGAAAACGGACGTCACGGAAGGCAGGAGAGCGAGCGTTCACGCCGCCGGCAGGATTCCCGGTTCTATGAAATTCCTGCGTTCTCCTGAACCCGTGTACTCCTGAACTCCTGTACAAGAAACGCAGTCTGATGGCGCTACCCACATCTCTTCTGCTGCAGATCGTCACTCCCGATCGCCTGATCGTGAACGAGCAGGTGGACGAGGTCGAGATTCCGGGCACCGAAGGTTACTTCGGTGTGCTTCCCGGCCACACGCCGCTGCTCGCCTCGCTGGCCGTCGGCGAGTTGTGGTACCGGAAAGGGCAGGAGAAGATTTACCTGTCGCTCGCCTTTGGCTTCTGCGAAGTGCTGCCCGATCGCGTCACGATCCTCGCGACGCTCGCCGAACGCGCGGAAGAGATCGATGTCGCCCGCGCCGAAGAGGCGAAGCGTCGCGCCGAAGCGCGGCTCGCCCAGGCGGCGCGAGACGTCGACTACGGCCGCGCGCGGCTGGCGCTGCAGAAGTCGCTGGCGCGGCTGCAGGTTTCTTCGCGGCTGCCCCTCAGCGGCCGTGTCGGGCGGCCGCGCATGCCGCCGCCGCAAGGCTAGTCATTCGATGAAGCTGTCCTGGGCCGTCCGCACGGACCCCGGTCTCCGCAGAAGCAGCAACGAAGACAGCTACTGTACGCGCCCGGATCTCGGTCTCTACGTTGTCGCCGACGGCATGGGCGGCCACGTCGCCGGCGAGGTCGCGTCGCGCGTCGCCATCGAAACGATCGAGACTTTCATCGCCGAGACCGCCGGCGCGGACAAGAACCGCACCTGGCCCTTTCCTTTCGAACCGCAGATCAGTCTCGAAGGCAATCGTCTCAAGGCCGCCTTCCGTCTCGCTAACCGGCAAATCGCCAACGCGATGGCCGATTCCGCGGATCTGCGCGGCATGGCCACTACCGCGTCCGCCGTTCTGGCCGGGAAGAACACCGCCTGCGTCGGGCACGTCGGCGACAGCCGCGTCTATGCGCTGCGCAAGGGTGCGCTGCGACAGATCACCGACGATCACTCGTGGGTGGAAGAGCAGGTGCGCGCAGGGACGATGACATCGACGGCGGCGCGGCAGCATCCGTGGCGCAACGTGGTGACGCGCGCCCTGTCGGGCGGCACGGATCCGGAGATCGACACCGTTGAATTGTCGCCGGCCAGGGGCGACCGGTTCCTGCTCTGCTCGGACGGCCTCTCGGGAGTCGTCGCGCACGAGACGATCGCGCAGATCCTTGCAAGCAGAGACGGACTCGACGCGATCTGCGAGCGGCTGATCGCGGCGGCCAACGAGGGCGGCGGACCGGATAACATCACGGTGCTCGTCCTCGAAGTCGCCGATTCCGATGTTCCATAATCTCGCGCAGCTGCCGCGCTATCGCGGTCTGATCCAGAGTCTGGTCGCGCGCGAGCTGAAGGCGCGCTATCGCGGCTCCGTGCTCGGGTTCTTCTGGTCCTTCATCAACCCGTTGACGCTGCTGCTCATCTACACGTTCGTTTTCAAATACGTGATGCCGGCAGCGGTCAAGGGGGCGGACCCGTATCCGTTGTTCATGTTCTGCGGGCTGCTGCCGTGGACGTGGTTCGCCTCGTCATTGAACGAGTCGGCCGGAGTCTTGATCTCCGGCGGCAACTTGATCAAGAAGGTGCTGTTCCCCGCCGAGATCCTGCCGATCGTGACCGTCACGGCGAACATGATTCATTTCTTTCTCGCCTTGCCGATCCTGGTGGTGTTCCTGGTCGTCTACAAAGCGCCGCTGACGCTCGCGGAGCTCGTCTGGTTTCCGGTGGTCGTGATCGTCCAGTTCGTCTTCACGCTTGCCTGCGCGCTCATTCTCTCGGCATTGACCGTGCACTTTCGCGATATCAGAGACATCCTGTCCAACATCCTGACGCTCTGGTTTTTCGCGACGCCCATCATTTACCCTTACAAGGGCGCACCGGAGATTGCTCTGAGGTTCCTGAACGTCAATCCGATGGCGCACATCGCGATTTCCTATCAGGAAATCCTCTTCTTCAACGGACCATTCGGCCACTGGAAGTGGTTATTGGCTCTCGGCGGAGCGTCCGCGGCATTCTTCCTCGCCGGTTACTGGGTGTTCGATCGGCTGCGCGACTCGTTCGCCGAGGAGGTTTGATGGACTCCCGAATCACGAGTCACGAACCACGCACTACCGACAGCGGTAATCGCTCATCAGCGATGGGTCATCGCCCAGCCATCGAGGTATCGCGTGTCAGCAAGATTTATCGCCGCTTCAGTCATCGCAAGCAATTCGCGACCCTGAAGAGCGCGCTGCTGTCGCGGAGCCTGATCAAGAACCTGCGTCCCGATGAAACGTTTACGGCTCTGAACGACGTCAGCCTGACGGTCCCGAAAGGGCAGACGCTCGGGGTAATTGGCCGCAACGGCTCCGGCAAGAGCACACTGCTCAAACTGGTCGCCGGTATCACGAAGCCCTCGTCCGGGACCGTCAAGGTCGCCGGTCGCATCTCGGCGCTGATCGAGCTCGGCGCCGGTTTTCATCCGGAAATCTCCGGACGCGAGAACGTCTTCATCAACGGCATCATGCTCGGGCTCACCAAGCGCGAGATCGCGCAGCGCTTCGACGAGATCGTCGAGTTCGCCGAGATGCGTGAGTTCATCGACGCGCCAGTGAAGACGTACTCGTCCGGCATGTACATGCGGCTCGGGTTCGCGGTCGCGATCCACGTCGACCCCGAGGTGCTGCTCGTTGACGAAGTGCTCGCGGTCGGCGACGAGGGGTTCACCCACAAGTGTCTCGACAAGTTCGCGGAGTTCAAGCGGCGGGGCAAGACGATCCTTCTGGTCACTCATTCGCTCGGCATGGTCGAGCGCTTCTGCGACGAAGCGCTCTGGCTCGACGCCGGCCGCATCAAAGGTTCAGGCGATCCGAAGCGCATCGTCGGCGCATACATCACCGACGTGGAGAAGCGAGAGCAGCAGGAGCTCGCCGCCACCGACGCAAAGGCACGGGCGGACGCCAATGCGGCGATCGTCTCGCCGGACGAGCCTGCGTCCGCGGTGCTGCCTGACAACCCGATGGAGACGGGTGGCGTGGAGGCGGATATGTTCCGTGCCGCCGAAGGCCGTTGGGGATCCCGCGAGGTGGAGATCACGCAGGTCGATTTCGTCGGTTTGGATGGCGTCGCCGGACACGTCTTCCATACCGGCGATCGCGTCGACGTGAGGATCCGCATGCGCGCGCCTCTCGCCGTCGACGACTTCGTCGTGGGGGTCGGCATCTTCAACGCCGATGGCACGTGCTGCTACGGGACGAACACCTACATCGAGGAGCTGGCGCCGGAATCGATCTCAGGCGACGCGGAAGCGACGTTCACGATCGAATCGCTGGATCTCGTCGAGGGCACTTACAAAGTGGATGTCGCGGTGCACAAGATCGACGGCTACCCGTACGACTACCATCGTCTGCTGCACACATTTCGGGTCAAATCGCGAACGAAAGACGTAGGAATTTATCGGCCGCGTCACCGCTGGCGGTTCACAGGCGACGTGAGATTCAAGGATTCCCGTGGACCGCGTGCTTGATGCCGCCGCGCTCGAATCCTTCCTCGACGACGCGCGCGCGGCCGGAAGGCGCATCGTGTTCACCAATGGGGTGTTCGACATCCTCCATCCAGGACATCTTCGCTATCTGCAGGCGGCGCGACGCCACGGCGATCTTCTTGTCGTCGGACTGAACTCCGACGCCTCCGTGCGCCGCAACAAGGGGCCCTCGCGTCCGATCAATCCCGAGAACGAGCGCGCCGAAGTGCTGGCCGCACTCGAGTGCGTCGACGCCGTGTCGATCTTCGATGACGACACCCCGGCAGACATCATCAAGCGGGTACGGCCTGACGTTCTCGTCAAAGGCGCGGACTGGCCGGCCGATCAGATTGTCGGCCGCGATACGGTCGAAGCGGGCGGCGGTCGTGTGATTCTGGAGCCAGTCGAGCGGGGCTATTCGACGACGGCGATTATCGAGAAGGTCACACGGCGGTAAACCCCACGCGTGTTCTCATGGTGAGCCCTCGGCAAGCCCGCGCAGCCAGCCGATCGACCTGAGCAGCCGCCGGGAGCGGTATAATGAAAGGTTCTGGCGGCTGCCGGAATCACCACAATGAGCTCGTCCACCTCGACATCGCTGACGCTCCGCGCGCTTTTGAAGACGGCCGCCGGCCGGCTCGGTCTCGGCGCGCGCGGCCGCGCTGTCAGCGGCCTAACCTCCGCCGCCAAGGCATATTTCGCCGCCGCCGCAGCCGGGCGGGACCGCGTTGTCGTTGTCGTTCCCACGGATGCGGACGTCGAACAGCTCACCGCGGACGCCCGGTTCTTCCTCGCGGCGCTCGAAGGCGTTTCGGACGCGGATGCGGCGCAGGCGGTTCTCGCCTTTCCCTCTCATGAGGTGGATCCCTACCGTGGGCTGTCGCCGCACTTCGACATCGCGTCGGCCCGCGCCCGCGCGCTGCACGCGTTGAGCCTTGGCACCGCGCGGCTGGTTGTTGCCTCGGCTGCGGCTCTCCTGCCTCGGCTCACGCCGCCGTCTCGTTTCCGGGAGATCGGCTTCACGCTGCGTCCCGGCGACGAGATCTCTCCAATCGATCTCGGCGACAAGCTGGCGAACGCCGG
>JBKPSE010000312.1:0-2084 GCA_046765855.1 Acidobacteriota bacterium
GCCGAATCCGCCGGCGGGCGCCATCGTGAACTACTTCCTGAAGAGCGACCAGGGTGAAGCAACGCTGCTGGTCGCGGACAAGTCGGGCAAGACCATCCGCACGATCCGCAATGTTTCCCGGATGTCCGGCGTCAACCGCGCGGTGTGGGACCTGCGCTACGACGGCCCAGCCGGCGGCGGACGCGGCGCGCGCGCAAGCGGGCCCGCGGATCCGGACGCTCCGCCGGCAGCGGGACGTGGAGGCGGCGGCCGCGGTGGCGGCGGCGGACCGCTCGTCGTTCCCGGCGAGTACACGCTCACACTTCGCGCCGGCAACCAGGAGCAGAAAAAGACGGTGACCGTGGACATGGATCCCCGCGTGCCCACGTCGGCGGCAGATCTGCAGGCGCAGCTCGACGCAGGGCTCTCACTGCGCGACCTCACCTCGAAGGCGAACACCGTCGTCGAGCGCGCCGACAGCCTGATCGCGCAGTTGACGGCGCTCGAGGAGCGGCTGCGCCGTCCGGGCGCACGCCGGACGACGACGCCCAGCAGCACCGCCACGGCGGCAGGCGGCGCAGGCGACCTCGCCGGCGCCGTCGAGATCGCGCTTGGCGAGGTCCAGTCGCTGCGCGACAAGGACCTCACGCGTCCCTATCCGAACATGGGTTACCGGCAGTACCCGCGAATCCGTGAGGAGATCACGTCACTTTCGGGGGCGGTGACGAGGGGTGCGTCGCGCCCCACCGAGGGGCAAGTCGTGCGGATGAAGGAATTGACCGAGGAGCTCGATCGCGCCGCGGCCGCGCTGAACCGGATTCAGACGGAACAGATCGCGCGCATCAACGAGATGATGAAGTCGATGCCGTTCATCACGACGGAGATCATCCGATGAGAGTCTCATGCCAAGGGGGTAATCGAGCATTCGCGGATCGAGACGGTGCTGCCGAAGCACGGCCCGACAGACGGCGCCGATTCGATGCCCGAGTAATCCCCGTGCGTTTCGAAGCGCACCTCGCCGTCGACGAGCACACGCATGCGGTCGAGACCGATCTCCCAGAGAATGTCGTGCCACTCGGTCGTGCCGATGAACCCTTGGTTCGGAATGCCGTGCTGCTTCGCGGTAGCCGGATCGTGCACGCGCAGCTCGCGCACGTCACGTTCCCAATTGAAGATCAGCTCACCGCGATGCCAGTGCATGCGGAGATTCGTCGAGTCCGTCTTGCCGACAACGCGAAAAACGAACGGCGCGCGGGACACGAACGGCACCACGCCGGCGGACATCACCCAGTTCATCGCCGATCCCGCGATGTCGATGCCGTCAACCGTCGGCGTGATCACGCAGCCTTGATGCGGGATGAGCCGGTGAATCAAGTTTTCAGCCATCGAGCCAGAGTCTAGATCAGCCCTCCAATCGCAACGATCGCTCCTTGTAGCGCCGGCCCTCGGTCAAGCCACCCCGCTCGGGCTGCTCGATGTGCCGCTGCCGGTGACTACGGCCGCAGCGCCGATGAAAACCCGTTCGCGGATCAGACCTGAGGCGACGCTTCCGCCGTTGTCTCTTTGGGAGATCCTTTGAACAGGCGCTTTACCGCCGCGACCAGTGCGGCGAGGCCGACGAGGATCAGCTTCTTGAAGGCGAGCAAGCCAACCCAGAGCGCCTTGAACAACCCGGCCTTGGCCGCTGTCGCGCCGACGATCAATCCCGTCACGCCGTAGGCGGCCGCTTTGTCTTTCCCCGGCAGATAATCGGAGTAGCGGTGCCCCTCGCTGAAGTCGACGGCAGCGAGAACATTGCCCGTCTCACCGCGAACCGCGGCAAAGTGGTCCATCGCGGCGATGGCGTTCAGCACCAGCACACCGCGACGACCGAGGATTCGAATGTTGTAGTTGAGCGTGTGCTCGGTGCCAGATCCGAATACCAGATCCTTGGCCCAGTACATCTTGTGCGATGCCGCGTCATAAGAGGGCGGCTCCGCCCACCCGACCAACGTCACCGGCTCGAAACCCTGCTTGCGACGCTCCTCGTTGGCCTCGACGGTGCCCTCCTGCATTTCCTTCAGCAGTCGGGTGTAGTTCAAGCCGGCCGCGTCACTGTCGTTGAC
>JBKPSE010000313.1:0-4368 GCA_046765855.1 Acidobacteriota bacterium
GCTGTACCCGCGCGCGTGGCGCCGCCGGTATGGCGCCGAGGTGCGCGAGATGCTTGCCGGACGCCGGTTCTCGCTGCGCATTGCGGTGGATCTGATCGCGGGCGCCATCGATACGTGGCTTCATCCCTCTCAAACTCTAGCGGCAGCGGTCGCCGCGACTCCGGCGAATCCAGAGGAGCACAGCATGCTGAGCCGACTTCTTCGACTCGATTGCGCCGTGTTGTATGGGAGCGGCGTCAGCAAGGAAGATCAGTGGAAGGCAGGCCTCTCCACGATTATCTGGACCGTGGTCTTGACGCTCGCGTGGCTCGCGCTGAGACTCGTCTTCCACAGGGACACGCGCCTCGATTCGCTTTCGCTGATGCCGTTCATGTTCGCGCTGATCTACTCGATGCGCTACACACATCTCAAGGGCCGCCGTGCCTCGGTGCAGGTGGTGTTCATCGCCGGCACGACGCTCTTCGTCGCCGCTATCCTCGTGACGGCCGGCTGGATTGCCGCACAGATCTGATCCGTTCGAAACAGCGCCGAATGAGGAGGCCGGGCGCTTCGTAACGCTGCACAGGAGTACCGCCATGGCAAGAGTTGCCGTTCGCTACTGCGCGTTTTGAGTCTCCGGCATACACGCCGTCCGTGCGGCGGCGCGGCTGCGACGGGAGCTCGGGATCGACGTCGACACCATTCACGGGCGCTACGGTGAGTACAAGGTACTGGTTGACGGTGACGTCGTCCTCGACATCGGCCCGATGGTGATTTTCGGACTGATGCCGTCGACGCGCAAGATCGTCGATGCTGTCCGCGACCGGCTGGGCAGCGAACCACCCCGTTAGTCGCACGTGAAACGGATCCCTACGGGAAGCTCCCGGTCAAACGGATCCGCGCAATACAATCAGGCGCGGAGGGATCATGTCCAGGCTTCGCGTGAACGCCTTCAGCATATCGGCGGACGGCTTCGGGGCCGGGCCCGACCAGGGATTGGCCAATCCGTTGGGGCGCGGCGGGGAAGATCTGCACGGCTGGCTCATTCCGACCCGCACTTTTCAGAGAGATGTGCAGCGCAAAGACGGCGGAACGACGGGCGCCGACGACGACTTCGCCAAACGCGCGTTCGAGAATGTCGGCGCGTGGATCATGGGGCGCAACATGTTCGGCCCGGTGCGCGGCCCGTGGCCGGATGGCGAGTGGAAAGGCTGGTGGGGCGCCAATCCGCCGTACCACGTCCCCGTCTTCGTCCTGACGCACCATGCACGGCCGCCGCTGGAGATGCAGGGCGGCACCGTCTTCCATTTCGTCACCGAGGGCATGGAGGCGGCGCTGGACCGGGCGCGCGCGGTCGCCAACGGCAAGGACGTGCGGATCGGCGGCGGCGCCGCGACCATCCGGCAGTATCTGAGGGCCGGGCTGATCGACGAGCTGCACTTTGCGATCTCGCCGATCCTGCTCGGCCGGGGAGAACCTCTGCTCGAGGGCATCGATCTCACTGCGCTGGGTTACACCGTGGCGGAGCGCGCCCTTACCGAGTCGGCAATGCACCTCGTGCTGTGTCGTCCATGAACTTCAGATCATTCGCCAAGAACGTTGGTGACGCCGGTGTTGGCGGATTGGCACCAGTTCAAACCGCGTGGCACACTCGATTCGTGGAACTCGTCTGGCCGGCCAGGCAGTATCTGTCCGGGTACGTTCACGCGCTTCAGCAGGGCTGGTCGCCTGACAACCTGCGGCCGCAGGCGTCACAGGAGCAGCTCGCGCTCATTGCTGTCGACGCAGATCAGTTCCTGCTGCGACAAGTCGACCGCGCGGCGAAAGGGCCGCCGGTCACACTGCCGGACGGCTCGACGGCGGCGCGGCTCCCGGGTTTCGTCCTGTGGATGTGGGACGGCGAATTCTGCGGCTCGATTGGCTTCCGGTGGCAGCCGGGCACCGCTGCCCTGCCGCCCTACTGCCTCGGGCACGTCGGCTACTCCGTCGTCCCGTGGAAGCGCGGACGTGGCTACGCGACGCGCGCGTTGCAGATGCTCCTGCCCTATGCCCGCGCCGAGGGATTGCCATACATCGAATTGACCACGGATGAAAGCAACGTCGCGTCGCGGCGTGTCATCGAGGCGAACGGCGGGACCCTGGTCGAGCGTTTCTGCAAGCCTGCTGCGTATGGCGGCGCGGAGAGCCTGCGCTTCCGTATTCCGCTGCCGCCATGATCGCCTCTCTCGCATTGCAGTCTGAACCGCACGTGCGCGCCTGCGCGACGCCACCGGTCGTGGTGAGCTCGCCGCGGCGCGCTCGGGACGGATGGGAATTGTGGAAACCTTAACGACTGTGCCCATAAAGAACCCGTTGAGCGGCAGGAGTGCCCGCCATGATTCAGATCGCCCGAATGATTCCTCAGCTGAGGACGACGAACATGGCCGCGGCGGTCGAGTTCTACACGGCTGCGCTGGGTTTCACACTTGTCTTTCTTCATGACGACTTCTACGCCGGCGTTCAGTCGGGTGAATTCATGCTGCATCTGAAGCTCGTCGACCAACGCGATCCGTCGATCGACTACGTCCGCCACGGCGATCATCTTCACCTTTACTTCGAGACACCCGGCGTGGACGCCGTCGCCGCGACGTTGAAAGCGAGAGGTGTGGCGCTCGTGCGCGACCTTCACGACACGCCCTGGCGAACGCGCGAGTGCATCGTCAGGGATCCCGACGGGCATACGTTGTACTTCGGTCAGCCGCTGTAAGCGGCCGCGTCGAGGACGCGCAACTTCCGCCGAAAGCCGTTCAGCCGGTTGGCGGGCGTCAATCTGCTGTGCGAGCGGATCTGCAAAGGTGATGTTTCCATCGCACGGCGCATCAGCGCCCGGAGTGCTCGCACGCGTCACACCGCTGACGCTGATGCTGGAAAGATGGAAGCGATCTCGCTAGCATCGGGGCGGCGGGCAGGATATGGTCGACGCATTCACGCGGACACCGGCGGTTAAACAGTCCGGCGGACGATCCACCGTGCTTCAGTGATTCTCAGAACCGTTCTCGTGCTCGCGGTCGGGTTTTTTCCGCTATCGGAAGTTGCCCTCGCGCTGTTCAAGCGAGATGCACGAACGGCAAAGACGCTCGATCGAGGATCGATGCGGTTGCTCTGGTTCGTGATTGCTACCTGCGTCGTGCTGGCCATCACGGTCAACGGCTATCAGGCGACCAGGCTGCCGTTCTCGATCACGACCCAGGAATTGATCGCGACGAGTCTCCTCGTGGGAGGCCTGGTCCTCCGGTGGATCGCGATCGCCACGCTCGGCCGATTCTTTACCGCAAACATCGCGATTCACGAAGGCCAGCGGGTAATCACCGGCGGACCGTATCGGTTCGTCCGGCACCCGTCCTACACCGGACTCCTGCTCGCGCTGCTTGGACTGGGCGTCTTCTTCGGCAACTGGCTGAGCGTCATCATTCTCGTCGTTCCCGTTACGTTCGCCGTGATCCATCGAATCCGCCTCGAGGAGGCCGTGCTGGTACGCACGCTTGGCCCGGCGTACTCGGAGTACTGTTCGCGGACGAAGCGCCTCATTCCGGGCGTGCTGTAGAGGCACGTTCACTCGCCTCGCAACCAGCGAATGTCGAGGTGACTTGCAGCCGAGCACGCGCGGCGAGATGAATGTCCCCCGCAAAATGCGCGCTTGACACATTCCGATATGGGAATGTATAACTGAGTCGTGCCACGCGCCGCGACGACGTCGGACCCATTCAACGCCATCGCCGAGCCGAGGCGGCGGCAGATTCTCGAGTTCCTTGCCGGTGACGAACGCTCGGTCAGCGATATCGTCGACGCGCTCGAACTCGGTCAGCCGTCCGTCTCGAAGCACCTGCAGGTGCTGCGCGACGTCGGACTCGTCAGCGTCCGGCGCGACGGCCGCCGAACCATGGTCAGCATCAATCCGGAAACCCTGCGCACTATCCACGACTGGATCGCGCTGTTCGAGCGCCATTGGCGCGGACAGCTGCGACGCATCAAGGCACACGCCGAGGAGCCAAGACGATGACGACTGCGACATTGGCCAGCGAAACATTCACGATTAAGGAAGAAATCCACGTCCGCGCGTCGATCGAACGCACGTTCGCGTCGCTCCTGGCGCAGATGGGACCCGAGAACCAGACGCCCGACGGCAAGCCGCTGGCCATGGTGATCGAGCCGCGTCCGGGCGGACGCTGGTTCCGCGATCTCGGTGGCGACAACGGCCACCTGTGGGGACTGGTGCAGAGCATCAAGCGCCCGACGCTGCTCGAGATCTGGGGCCCGCTCTTCATGTCCACGGCGGCGACGTCGAACCTGCTTTACCGCCTGTGGGAGGTCGACGATGGCACGCTGATCACGTTCACGCACACGCTGATC
>JBKPSE010000314.1:0-13610 GCA_046765855.1 Acidobacteriota bacterium
ATCGAATCCTGACCGGCCGAACGGGTGGCACGCGCTCAAGCGACGCAAAGCGAGGACGGTCCCACGGACCGGCCCGTGGCGTTCCAGGGCCTCGATCGCGTAGGCGGAGCAGCTCGGCAGGAACCGGCAGGATCCGCCGAACAAGGGGGACAAGGTGAGTTGATACAGGCGCACGATCCCGACGAGGAGCTTCACTGTCATTACTTTGACAGCCCCGCGCGCTTCAAGGTGGAGGCGTAGTCGACCGCGATGTCCGCCGCCTTCGCCGTCGTGGCAGCCCCTTTGGGAATCACGACGAGATCGAGCGGTCTGGCGGGCTCGACCGCGGTCCTGAAGGCCTCTCGAATCAGTCGCTTAGCCCTGTTCCTGACCACGGCTCCCCCCAACTTCCGGCTGGCGACGATGCCCAGACGGCTCTCTGCCCCTGTTGCGGGCTGGACGATGATCGTCAAATACCGGCCGTGAGCCCTGCGTCCGCCGTCGAAGACTCGCTGGAAGTCACCGCGGCGGCGGAGGCGCCGCGCCGGCGGCAGGGGATGCGATGGCACTAGCGGGAGTGCGTAACGGCGAGCCGCTTGCGGCCCTTGGCGCGGCGTCGCTTGAGAACCAGACGGCCCTTCTTGGTCGACATGCGCACCAGGAACCCGTGGGTCTTTTTCCGGTGCCGCCGGTTCGGCTGAAATGTACGTTTGCCCTTCGCCATTATCTTGGAAACCTCTGGAGCGGACGTCGTCGAACGGAGAAACCCAGATAGTAGCGAACCGGCTCGGGGAGTGTCAATTGCGGAGGCTGAAAACGCTATGCTATCGTGCGTCCCCCGCGAGGCGTTTTACACGCGGATTCGCGCGGCCCGTAGGGTCTCCCCCCGAAGTTTTCCACAGCTGTGGAAAAAATTGTGGAAAAGCGAGGGGGCGAAAGTCCGAAATGCCCCGTAAATAGCCTGTATAAGTGAGCTCGGCCGTCGACCCCTCTCGGAGGAACGGATTACCCTGGGGCGAAAGGTCCCGAAATTACCAATATGAGCGGCAACATCTGGGACCAGGTCCTCTCCCGCATCGAGACCAAGGTCAATCGTCACAGCTTCTACACCTGGTTCAAGCCGACGACGTTCGTCTCCGACCAGGACGGCGGCATTCGCGTGCGCGTGCCCAACGCGCTCTTTCGTGACTGGCTCACCAAGCATTACGGCGCGGTCATTGCGGAAGCGTTGTCTGAAGTGAACCGTTCCGGATCGCCAGTCGCGT
This sequence comes from Acidobacteriota bacterium, assembly GCA_046765855.1. GTDB lineage: Bacteria > Acidobacteriota > Vicinamibacteria > Vicinamibacterales > 2-12-FULL-66-21 > JAICSD01. Next base: position 1,245 of record JBKPSE010000314.1, read on the forward strand.
TCGTCACCGAAGACACGCCGACCGTGCCCGTTCCCGAGCCGATCGCGATCGAGCCGGAAGTCGAAGAAGTGGCGGTCGAAGACGATCTCGGCATCCTGAGTCCTCGCTACTCGTTCGACACCTTCATCGTCGGCCCGTCGAATCAGTTCGCGCACGCCGCTTGTCGCGCGGTGGCGGAAGCGCCGTCGCGCTCGTACAACCCGCTGTTCATCTACGGCGGCGTCGGACTCGGCAAGACGCATCTGATGCACGCGATCGGCCATTACGTCGTCACGCATCTCAAGACGCTGAAGCTGACCTATATCTCGTCCGAGCGGTTCATGAACGAGATGATCAACGCGGTGCGCTACGACCGGATTCTCGATTTCCGCGAGCGCTATCGCAGCGTCGACGTGCTGCTGGTGGACGACGTGCAGTTCCTGGCGGGGAAGGAAGGGACGCAGACGGAGTTCTTCCACACCTTCAACGCGCTCTACGATTCACAGAAGCAGATTGTCATCAGCTCGGATTGTCCGCCGCACGAGATTCCGCAGCTGGAGGAGCGTCTTCGCTCGCGGTTCGAATGGGGATTGATTGCCGACATCCAGTCGCCGGACCTCGAAACGAAGACCGCGATTCTCAAGCGCAAAGCGGAGACCGAAGGTGTTCCGCTGCCGGACAACGTCGCCATCTACATCGCCGGCAAGATCAAGTCGAACATCCGCGAGCTCGAGGGATCGCTGATCCGCCTCATCGCGTACGCGTCGCTCACCGGACGCGAGATCACGCTGGCGCTGGCGCAGGACGTCCTGCGGAACGTGCTGCAGAACGACGATCGCGCCGTCACGATCGAAGGCGTGCAGAAGGCGGTTGCCGATCACTATTCGTTGAAAGTGGCGGAGCTGAAGTCCAAGAACAATTCCAAATCCGTCGCGATGCCGCGGCAGATTGCGATGTATCTCTGTAAGAATCTGACCAACGCGTCACTGCCGGAGATCGGCAAGAGCTTCGGCGGGAAACATCACTCGACGGTGATTCACTCGATCCGCAAGGTCGAGGATCTGCGGCAGAAGGACGGAGATTTCAACACGCTTATCAACAGCCTGCTGGAGTCATTCCGCTAGTCGCAGAGCCACGCGCGGCGACGTGCACTGAGTTTTCCACACGCGGTTTTCAAGCTGGGCTGTGCACGATCTGTGCGTTTCCAGAGGCTGCAAAACACCCACAGCCGCACACAAAAAAATCCGACGCGGAACCGCCCCGGTATGCACAGGCTAAGTGACTGACAGCCAAGGGGTAACGGACGTCAAAAGGGTTTTCCACAACACCTATTATTTGTTATAATTCTTTGTTCCTGTTTCTCTCCCTTAATTTCTGAGATCAATCACCATGGAATTGGTCGTCCGCAAGACCGATCTGCTTCGCGAGCTGCAACTCTTCCAGGGGATCGTCGAACGCAAGAACACGATTCCAATCCTCGCCAACGTTCTGCTCGAAGCGAACGGCGCGGAAGTGAAGATGCTCGCGACGGACCTCGAGGTCGGTCTGCGCAGCAAGTGTCCGGCGACCGTGTCCAAGAGCGGATCGCTGACGCTGCCGGCAAAGAAGCTGTACGAGATCGTCAAGGCGCTGCCGGAGACGGACGTTCGCATCGAAGAGGACAAGGGAGGCGTCAAGGTTGCCGCGGATCGATTCGATTCGCGGATGCAGACGCTGCCGCGCGAAGACTTCCCGACACTGCCTGACGCATCCGGGACCGTGAGCGCGGAGCTTCCGCGTGAGGCGCTGCGCCAGATGATTGCGAAGACGCAGTTCGCGATTACCGGCGAGGATACGCGCTATTTCCTCAACGGCGCGCTGTTCCTGCTTCGCGCCGAAACGATGGGTCTGGTGTCGACCGACGGCCACCGGCTCGCCCATATCTCGGTGCCGCGGGACGGCAAGCCGGTCAAGGGTGCGAAGGCGGACGACGAGAATCGCGTGATTCTGCCGCGCAAGACGCTGCTGGAGCTCGGGCGCCTCCTTGCTGAAGGCGGCGAAGGCGCAATCCGCTATGAGCGCGGCGAAAACCATCTGTTCTTCACCGTCGGCGACCGCCTGCTGATCTCGCGGATGATCGACGGCCAGTTCCCCGCGTTCGAGCGGGTGATTCCGAAGAACAACGACAAGCACGTCGAATTCGATCGCGATCGCCTGACCAGTGCGGTCAAGCGCGTGGCGCTGCTTTCCAACGAGCGCTCGCGCGCGGTGAAGTTCCAGATCGACAAAGGCAAGGTCGAGATCGCCTCGAGCAGCCCGGAATTCGGCGAGGCGAAGGAAGTTCTGATGGTCGATTACGCGGCCGCGCCCGTGACCATCTGCTTCAACGCGCAGTACGTCCTCGACTTCCTCGGCGTCGTCGAGACCGACTCGGTCTCGCTCGATTTCAAGGACGAGATGAGCCAGGCGGTGCTGAAGCCGCTCGGCGGCGAGGGCTACGACTACACCTACGTCATCATGCCGATGAGGATCTGAACCCATCGGGTAATCGGAACATCCGGCACATCGGGATTTCGATTACCCGACGAGCCGATTTTCAAATTGCCCGATCAACTTTAATGCCCGAACTAAACCCAGAGCAGCGACAGCGCCCGGACGGCGAAGTGACGCGTCCGGCCGCGCCGGATTCGGTTGCGCCTCCCAGCGGCAACGGCAACGGTGCCAGTGACGACTACGGCGCGGACAAGATCAAGGTCCTCGAAGGCCTCGAGGCGGTCCGCAAGCGCCCCGCCATGTACATCGGATCGACGGGCGCGCAGGGCCTCCATCATCTGGTCTACGAGATCGTCGACAACTCGATCGACGAGGCGCTCGCCGGTCATTGCGACCAGGTCAACGTCACGATCCATATCGACAACTCGGTGACCGTCGTCGACAACGGCCGCGGTATTCCGGTGGATCGTCACGAAAGCGGCAGGTCGGCGGCCGAAGTCGTTCTCACCGTGCTTCACGCCGGCGGCAAATTCGACAACGACAGCTACAAGGTGTCGGGCGGTCTGCACGGCGTCGGCGTATCAGTCGTGAACGCATTGTCCGAGACGCTCGATCTCGAGATCTGGCGCAACGGCCAGGTCTATCAGCAGTCGTACGAACGTGGCGTTCCTACTGGTGAACTCGAAGCTACCGGCACGACCAAGAAGCGCGGCACCAAGGTCACCTTCAAGCCGGACACGCAGATCTTCGAGACGACCGAGTTCAGTTTCGACACGCTCGCGCAGCGTCTGCGCGAGCTCGCCTTCCTCAACGGCGGCGTCACCATCACGATCGACGACGAGCGCGACGGCGGCAAGGGTCACAAGTTTCTCTATGAAGGCGGCATCGTCTCCTTCGTGCAGTACTTGAACCAGAACAAGTCGCCGGTCAACGAGAAGCCGATCTACATGCGCGGTGAGAAGGACGGCATCGACACGGAGATCGCGCTGCAGTGGAACGACGGCTACGCGGAGACGCTCTACTCCTTCGCCAACAACATCAACACGCACGAAGGTGGAACGCACCTCTCGGGGTTCCGTTCGGCGCTGACGAGAACGGTCAACTTTTACGCAGCGAAGAACAACCTCGCCAAGGATCTGAAGGACGCGACCATCAGCGGCGATGACATCCGCGAAGGCCTCACCGCGGTCATCAGCGTCAAGATCCCGCGGCCGCAGTTCGAAGGGCAGACCAAGACCAAGCTGGGTAACACCGAGGTCAAGGGCATCGTCGAGACGATCGTCAACGACAAGCTCGGGGCCTATCTCGAGGAGAACCCGAACGTCGCCAAGCGCGTCATCCTGAAGGCGGTCGACGCGGCCCGCGCGCGCGAGGCTGCGCGCAAGGCGCGCGATCTCGTCCGCCGCAAGGGGGCGCTCGACAGCAGCACGCTGCCGGGCAAGCTGGCCGATTGTCAGGAGCGCGATCCGGCGCAGAGCGAGCTCTACATCGTCGAGGGTGAATCGGCCGGCGGATCGGCCAAGCAGGGCCGCGATCGCCGCTTCCAGGCCATCCTGCCAATCAAGGGCAAGATCCTCAACGTCGAAAAGGCGCGGTTCGACAAGATGCTTGGCAGCGACGAGATCAAGACCATGATCGCCGCGCTCGGCACCGGCATCGGCGCCGAGGATTTCGATCCGGCCAAGCTCCGCTATCACCGCATCATCATCATGACGGACGCGGATGTCGACGGGTCGCACATTCGCACGCTGCTGTTGACGTTCTTCTACCGGCAGATGCGCGTGCTCGTCGATTCAGGCTACGTCTACATCGCGCAGCCGCCGCTGTTCCGCGCCAAACGCGGCCGGACGGAGCACTTCATCCGCGACGAACGCGAGCTCGAAGCCTGGCTGATTCGCCGTGCGGTGGAATCGCGCACCGTCGTCCTGCCCGACGGGACCCAGATCTCCGGCGTCGATCTCGAGAAGAGACTCGAAAGGCTGATTCACTTCCGCAAGCTGCTGCAGGTCGTTGAACGCCGCGGCCCCACACGCGACGTCATCATCGCGCTGCTCGATCAAGGCGTGCGTGCCGGCGACAAGGCGTTCTTTGCCGATCGCGACAAGATGCAGGCGCTCGCCGACTCGCTCAACACAAAAACGCGATCGGCCAGCGTGCAGCCGGACGAAGAGCACCAGGCACACGGCGTGGTGATCGAAGACCGCACCGGCGGCTACCCGAAGTATCACCGCCTCGATCTGAACTTCGTCACCAGCAGCGAATTCCGCGCGCTCGGCAACAGCTACCAGGACGTCAAGGGCATCAAGGGACCGATGGTCGTCAAGACGTCGGCAGGTCCCGACATCGACGAGGCGGCTGAAGACGCCGGCCAGGCGGCGGCGACCGGCGATACGGCCATTGGCGGCGTGCCGCTCGACGATGCGACCAGGCTCGCGGCGGAGCCGAAGATTCCCGACGCGAGCTCGATGCCGGGCGCGGTAAAGGCCGCGGCGAAGGCAAAGGACGTCGACGTCAAAGTCGAATCGCTCGACGAGCTCGTCGAGTTCTTCATCGCCGCCGGCAAGAAAGGGATCGCGGTCAACCGCTACAAGGGGCTCGGCGAGATGAACCCCGACACGTTGTGGGAGACGACGATGGATCCTGCCAAGCGCACGCTGCTCCAGGTCAGAGCCGAGGATCACACCGAGGCGGACCTGATGTTCACTACCCTGATGGGCGATCAAGTCGAGCCGCGGCGCAAGTTCATCGAAGACAACGCGCTCGACGTGAAGAATCTCGATATCTAGCGCGCTGCGCGCGGTTACAGGCGCTGACGGCGCAGCGAGTGCTGGAGGCGCTGGTGGGAATCGGCGCCCTCATGCCGCAGCACTGATGGCGCCAGCACCTGTAGTGCCCCACAGCATCCTGGCGCTCTTTAGCACGACACGATCACGCACATGACTGATATCGCCGCAAGCAAAGTTCCGGTCAACATCGAAGACGAGATGAAGCGCTCGTACATGGATTACGCGATGAGCGTAATCATCGGGCGGGCGCTGCCCGACGCCCGCGACGGCCTCAAGCCGGCGCACCGGCGCGTCCTTTACGGCATGCGGACGATGGGCCTGGCCAGCAACCGTGCCTATCGCAAGTGCGCCAAGATCGTCGGCGAGGTGATGGGGAACTACCATCCCCACGGCGACGCCTCGATCTACGACACGCTCGTCCGGCTCGCGCAGGACTTCAACATGCGGTACGCCCTGGTCGACGGCCAGGGCAACTTCGGTTCGATCGACGGCGACCCGCCGGCGGCGATGCGCTACACCGAAGCGCGTCCAGAAGCGCTGGCCGAAGCGATGATGGCGGATCTCGACAAGGAGACCGTCGACTTCGTCCCCAACTACGACGAGACCACCGAAGAACCGACCGTCCTGCCGACGACGTTTCCCAATCTGCTGGTCAACGGCTCGGCCGGGATCGCGGTCGGCATGGCGACGAACATTCCGCCGCACAACATGCGCGAGGTCATCGACGGCGTCATCGCGGCAATCGACCTGCGCGGCCAGTCGAAGGACGCACGTTTGAAGGCGGTGATGAAGGCGGTCAGCGGCCCCGACTTTCCATCGGGCGGCTTCATCGTCGGGCGCCAGGGCATCTATCACGCCTACATGACCGGGCGCGGATCGATCACGCTGCGCGCGCGATCGAGCGTCGAAGAGAACAAGAAAGGGGACAAGCAGGCGATCGTCATCACCGAAATCCCCTACCAGATCAACAAGGCGCGGCTGATCGAGAAGATCGCGGATCTCGCGCGCGAGAAGACGATCGAAGGGATCAGCGACCTGCGCGACGAATCCGATCGCGACGGCATGCGGATCGTCATCGAATTGAAGCGCGGCGAAGTGCCCGACGTGGTACTCAACAATCTCTACAAGCACACGCCGCTGCAAACGACGTTCGGCATCATCATGCTGGCCATCGCCGGCGGCCGGCCGAAGGTGATGAGCCTGCTCGAGGTGATCGAGCACTTCGTCGAGTTCCGCCGCGAAGTCGTGCGGCGCCGCATCGAGTTCGAACTGCGCAAGGCCGAGGCGCGCGCCCACATCCTCGAAGGATTGAAGATCGCCCTCGATCATCTCGACGAGGTCATCAAGCTGATTCGCGGATCGAAGAGTCCGGCCGAAGCGCGCGACGGGCTGATGGCGCAATTCGCGCTGTCCCAGCTGCAGTCGCAGGCCATCCTCGACATGCAGCTGCAGCGCCTGACCGGTCTGGAGCGGCAGAAGATCCTCGACGAGCTGCTCGAGCTGATGAAGACCATCGAGCGGCTGCGCGCGATCCTCTCGAGCGAGGAGCTGCTGATGCAGCTGGTCGTCAACGAGTTGAAGGCGGTTCGCGACAAGTACGGCGACGAACGGCGCACCGAGATCATCGACGAGAGCGGCGAGCTGCGCATCGAGGATCTGATCGCCGACGAAGACATGGCGATCACGGTGACGAGCACCGGCTACATCAAGCGGACGCCCATTACCACCTATCGCGCGCAGCGCCGCGGCGGCAAGGGGCGCATCGGCATGCGCACGCGCGAAGAGGACTACGTCAGCCACCTCTTCGTGGCCTCGACGCATGCCTACATCATGATTTTCACGGATCGCGGCCGCGCCTACTGGCTCAAGGTGCACGAGATCCCCGACGTCGGTCCCGGCGGCAAGGGCAAGGCGATCGTCAACCTGGTCCAGTTCGAGTCACCGGACGAGAAGATCGCGGCACTGCTGGCCGTCAAGGACTTCCCCGAACAGGACGACCAGCAGTACGTCGTGATGGGGACGCGCAAGGGGACGATCAAGAAGACCGACATGACGGCGTTCAGCAATCCGCGGCCGAGCGGCATCATCGCCATAGGAATCGAGGAAGGGGACGCGGTCATCGCCGTCGACTTCTCCGACGGCAGGGAACAGATCTTCATCGGCACGCGCGACGGGATGGCCATACGGTTCGACGAAACCGACGTGCGTCCGATGGGCCGAAGCGCCTACGGCGTGCGCGGCATCTCGCTGCGCGACGGGGACGAGGTCGTGGCCATGGAGGTCGTCCGTGAAGGCGGCACCGTCCTCACCGTGGCGCAGAACGGCTACGGCAAGCGAACCGGCCTCGAGGAATACCGCCTGCAGTCGCGCGGCGGCGTCGGCATCATCAACATCCAGACCTCGGACCGCAACGGCAAGGTCGTCGGCATCGCTTACGTCCATGACGACGACGAACTGATGCTGATCTCGCAGCAGGGGATGATCCTGCGCATGAAGGCCGGCGACATTCGCACCATCGGCCGCGCGACCCAGGGCGTCCGCCTGATCGAGATGGAAGAGGGAGACGCCGTCGTCTCCGTCGCCAAGCTCGCGGAAGACGACGGCAGCGAGGGACACGAAGGAGGCGAAGGACACGAAGGCTCTTAGCGACCTGCTTCGTGTCCTGTTTGGGATTCTTCTTTCTTAAGCGGGTTCGAGCTTCGCGAACCGTGCGAGCAGCTTCTTCTGCCCCACCGAGTTGAAGCGGACGGTGATCTTGTAATCGTCGGTGTGCTCCTCGACCGCGAGTACCACGCCGACCCCGAACTGCGCGTGCTTGACGCGCATGCCGACGCGGACGCCGGTGGCCGACTGATCCTCGTCCTCGTAGGAGTATTTCGGCGATTCTTCCTTGAAGCGCGCGCCGCGGCCGCCGCGGCCGTAGGGGTTGGTGCGGAACTCGTAGTGCGCATGTGCGAAGTTGCTCTGCTGCGAGGAGTAGGCGGGCATGATGCGCTCGACGAGCTCGCCGGGCACTTCGTCGATGAAGCGCGACGGCTCGGTCGACTGGTACTCGCCGAAGACGCGCCGCCGCGCCGCGCTCGTCAGAAACAACCGGCTCTCGGCGCGCGTCATGCCCACGTAGAACAGCCGCCGTTCCTCTTCGAGCTCGTCCTCGTCTTCCGACGAGCGCGAGTGCGGAAAGAGCCCTTCCTCCATCCCGGCGATGAACACGACAGGGAACTCGAGTCCCTTGGCGGCGTGCATCGACATCAGCCAGACGCGGGCGTTCTTGCTGCCCGACTCCTCGTCCGCTTCGGACAGCAGCGACAACCGATCGACGAAGCCGCCGAGCGACGCCTCCGCATCGCGTGATTCGTAATCGCGCGCGGCGGACACCAGCTCCATCAGGTTCTCGATCCGATCGTTCGCCTCTTCGGTGTTTTCCTCTCGCAGGTCGTTCAGATAGCCGGACCGGTCGAGCATCTTTCCGATCGCGATCGACACGGTATCGGTCTTCGCATCGTGAGCGAGGCTGACGATGATGTCGCGGAAGGCGCGCAGCGCCGACACCGCGCGGTTGCCCAGCTTGCCTTCGTCCACGGCATAGACAAGCCGCGCCCACAGGGAGCGCGCGGAGCTGACTTCGGCGAGGCCGGCGGCAAGCAGCGGCGGCGCATCCGCGGCAATCCGATCGGGATCGATCGCCTGCAGCGAATCCATGACGCCTTTGCCGATGCCGCGTGTCGGGACGTTGATTACCCGCCGCAAGCTGACGTCGTCATGCGGGTTGATGATCAACTTCAGATAGGCCAGCGCGTCCTTGATTTCCTTGCGTTCGTAGAAACGTACGCCGCCGATGATCTTGTAGGGAATGTTCTCGCGCATGAGCTGATCTTCGATCGCGCGCGACTGCGCGTTCGTGCGATACAGCACCGCCATCACCGTGTCGACCTGTTCCGCCCGCGCCTGCTTGACCGAGCGAACGATGAAGTCTGCCTCTTCGAGCTCGTCGGCGCCGCGGTAATAGACGATTTTGTGGCCTCCCTTGCGGTCCGTCCACAGACGCTTGTCCTTGCGGTTGCGGTTCTGCTGAATCACCGCCGTTGCCGCATCGAGGATCACCTGCGTCGATCGGTAGTTCTGCTCGAGGCGAACGATTTTGGCGTCGCCGAAGTCCGTCTCGAAATCGAGGATGTTCCGCAGGTCGGCGCCGCGCCACTTGTAAATCGACTGGTCCGGATCGCCGACCACCGCCAGATTGCGATATGCCTCGGCCAGCCGCTTGATGAGCAGGTATTGCGGCCGGTTGGTGTCCTGGTATTCGTCGACCATCACGTACCTGAACTTGCGCGCATACCGCTCGCGCACTTGCGTCGAGGTCTCGAACAGCTCGACCGTCTTCAGGAGGAGATCGTCGAAATCGAGTGCGTTGCACTCCCTGAGCGCCACGAGGTACTTTTCGTAGATCTTTGCGATCTGCTCGTCGCGCAGGTTCCACGCCCCGCGGAGCGCGGCGGGGCCTTCCATCCGGTTCTTCGCCTGGCTGATGCGCGACAGAGCGACGCGCGGCGGCACGAGCTTGTCGTCGATGCCGAGCTCACGCGCCGCCTGCTTGACGACCGCAACCTGATCGGACGAGTCGTAGATGACGAAGTCGCGCGACAGTCCGATGTGCGGCGCCTCTCGCCTGAGCAGCCGCGCGCACAGCGAGTGGAACGTCGATAGCCATACGCCATTGGCTTCCTGCCCGAGCAGACTTTCGACGCGCTCGCGCATCTCGCCGGCCGCCTTGTTGGTGAAGGTGACCGCGAGAACTTGATCGGGCGCGGCATGTCCGTTGCCGATGAGGTACGCAATTCGAAAAGTGATGACCCGCGTCTTCCCCGACCCGGCGCCAGCCAGGATCAACAGCGGTCCTTCCGTGTGCAGCACGGCTTCACGTTGTTCTGGATTGAGCTTGTCGAGGAAGTTCATGGCGAGAGGGGACGGTTAAGTATAGCTGTCGCGCGATGACCCTTGGCCAAGAACGTATCCGCCGCAACTGGCGTGGAACTTGTAGGCTCGCATGGCATGAGCAAACACAACAACGTGAATCCCGGACAATACAAGGTCGGCGGCCGGCTGCATCCAGGGGACGACAAGACCGAGCAGGAACGGGCGAAGGCGCAGGCATCCATCAATGCGCACGAGTCGAGTGAGGAATCGCGACGCTCGCAAAAAAAGAAGCAGAAGAAATGAGCACCGCATCGTGATTTATGCAGCGCCGCGCGCCCGCCGACTGCGCAGGAAGTGCGGTAGTGGCATCGTAAGTCGTTGACACGAGGAGCTCGCGCAAACAGCTGAGCAATCCGAGTTCCAGCTCCGCGCGGCCCCCAGCGCTCGACGGTCCGTGATCGGCCTGCGCCCCGCGTGTCGGGCCACGGCCCTCGGCGATCGCACACCGACACGCCCGTGCTACGATCGCCATTCCCCATGCGAGGCACGCTCTTCGAGAAGGTCTGGAACGCGCACTCCGTCAGGCGTCTTCCCAACGGGCAGCATCAGCTTTTCATCGGGCTGCATCTCATTCACGAAGTCACCACCCCGCAGGCCTTCGACATGCTCGCGGCGCGCGGGCTGCGCGTCGCAATGCCGGATCGGACGGTCGCCACCGTCGATCACATCGTTCCAACCCTGGACCAGCGGCGGCCGTTCATCGACGTGATGGCGGAGGACATGCTCTCGGCCCTCGAACGCAACTGCCGCGAGCACGGCATCAAGCTGCTCGGCATCGAAAGCGGACATCAAGGCATCGTTCACGTCATCGGACCGGAGCTGGGACTCACGCAGCCCGGCATGACGATCGCGTGCGGCGACAGCCACACCTCCACGCACGGCGCCTTTGGCGCCGTCGCGTTCGGCATTGGCACCTCGCAGGTCCGCGACGTGCTCGCATCGCAGTGCCTGGCGATGGCGCCGCTCAAGGTACGCCGCATTGTGGTGAACGGACGGCTGACTCGCGGCGTGTACGCGAAGGACGTGATCCTCGAGATCATTCGCCGCCTCGGCGTGAAAGGCGGCGCGGGGTACGCCTACGAATACGCGGGCGAGGCAATCGAGGCGATGTCGATGGACGAGCGGATGACGATCTGCAACATGTCCATCGAGGGAGGCGCCCGGGCCGGATACGTCAATCCCGATGACACGACCTTCGACTACCTGCGCGGACGGCCGTTTGCGCCGCAGGGAGACGCGTTCGACCGTGCCGTGCAATGGTGGTCCTCGATCCGATCCGATCGCGATGCGAGCTATGACGATGAAGTGGTGATGGATGCCGGATCGATCAGGCCGACGGTCACCTGGGGCATCAATCCCGGCCAGTCGATCGCCGTCGACGAAACCCTTCCGGCGAACGCGGATCAAGAAGCACTGGCGTTCATGGGATTCCGCGCCGGGGATCGCGTCAAGGGAACGAGGATCGACGTCGCGTTCGTCGGTTCGTGCACCAATGCACGGTTGTCCGACCTGCGCGAAGCCGCACGCATCGTCCGCGGGCACCGCATCGCGCCGCACGTCAAAGGCCTCGTCGTCCCCGGATCGCAGGCGGTGCGCGCTGCCGCGGAACGCGAAGGTCTCGATCGCCTGTTCATCGACGCGGGATTCGAATGGCGCGGCGCCGGATGTTCGATGTGCCTGGCGATGAACCCGGATCGTCTTGAGGGTCGGGAGATCTGCGCATCGTCGTCCAACCGCAATTTCAAGGGACGGCAGGGCAGTCCCACCGGACGCACGCTGCTCATGAGCCCTGCGATGGTCGCGGCGGCAGCGGTCGCCGGCGAAGTCGTCGACGTGCGCGAGTTCGCGCCCGCGGAGATGGTTCTTGGCCGTTGAACGCATTCGTGAAATCCGCGGCACGGCACTGCCGGTGCGCGGCGATGACATCGATACCGATCGCATCATCCCGGCGCGGTTCCTGAAGGCGATCAGCTTTGACGGGCTGGAGGCGCACCTGTTCGAAGACGATCGGCAGCAGGGACCACACCCGATCGACAACCCCGCCTACCGCAATGCGTCGGTCATGCTGGTGAACGCCAACTTCGGCTGCGGCTCGTCTCGCGAACACGCGCCTCAGGCGATTCGCCGCCGCGGCATTCGCGCAGTCGTGGGG
>JBKPSE010000315.1:0-6071 GCA_046765855.1 Acidobacteriota bacterium
TGAAGACACCGGTGCCGGTCATCACCCAGACGTTGGTGCCGTCGGTGACCGGCGATGGGCTCGATTGATTCTGCTTGCGCTGCATGCGGTTGCCGCCGCCGAGGTCCCGTTGCCACAGGATCGTCCCTTTGCTGCGGTCGATGCACCAGAGGTGCAGGCTTGGCTTGTTTCCGGCATCGGGCAGCGCGTCGGCGACGTTGAGGAAGATGCGATCACCCCAGACGATCGGCGTCGAACCGGACAGGGCCGGCATCGGCAGCTTCCAGAGGATCCCTTCGGTCTGCGTCCACTTGACCGGCAGGTTCTTCTCGCCGCTCAGGCCATTGCGCTGCGGGCCACGCCAGTGCGGCCAGTTCTCCGCGTGCAGCGTGACGAACGAGCACGCCGCCAGAGAAGCGGCGATGATTCGGGTTCTCATGACGACTCCGGTCTTCCGCGCAAAAACGATCTTCCGCTCTGAACGCGGAAGCTACTCAGATCGCAAGGCGCCCAGGAGCGACTCGCGCCAGGCGGCGCGTGTCGCGATGACGGACGATAGCAGCCCGGCTCCGATTACGGCAAGCAGAAGCAGCCATCCACCTCGGCTGACCGGCACACGGACGCCGCGCTGCATTGCCGCGGGGGCGATGGCGATGAAGGCGCTGATTGCGCCAACGATCAGCCCGCACCCGAGCAGCACCGCGTTTTCAGACGCGATCATCGCGAACAGGTCGCGCCGTGCGAAGCCCACGGCCCGCAGCAGCGCGATCTCACGCCGCCGCTCCAGCACGTTTCTCAGCAGGACCGCGGCGAGTCCGATCGTGCCGACCAGCAGGCCGAGCCCGCCGAGCGATTGGAACGTCGAAAGATACGTATTCTCGACCGCGTGGAATTCCTGCAGGCGCTCCGCGGTCGGAACCGCATCCGCGCCGAGATCCGCGGCCGTGCGCTCGATCGTTTCGGCGATCGACTGTGTCTGCGCGGCCGGCGCATCCACCAGCAGAAATCGATACCCCTGCTGCTCGGGAAACAACCGCACGAAGTTCGCGTCCGACATCAGCAGCTCACTCTGAAACACGCTGTCGGCGAGCGCCGCGACCAGACGCAAACGGATGCGCTGCTGTCCGTGCGCAATCGTGATCTCGTCGCCCAGCTTCTTGTGCAGCACGTAGGTGATCGAATTGGCGTCAGCGGCAATCGGGATCGCGCCGTCGCCTCCCTCTGCCAGCAACAGCCGCCAGGGATTGGCGCGATCCGCGTCGTTGGCCGCGAGGGACGACTGGAACGCGAAGCGTCCGGCATCGATGACGCGGCGGCCCACGCCGAGAATGCGCGGATTCACCGGCTCGTAGAGATTCAGGCAGCTGGCGTCTTCACCCGGCAGCAGACGAAACCCTTCGATCGAAACCCCCGCATCCTGAAGTCCGAGCAGCTCGCGCGCCTCGGCCGAGTTCGGATCGTGGACGAGCGGAAGCAGCAGATCGACGAGCAGCGGGTAGCCGCCGGTACCGGAGCGCCGATCCGCCGCGTCGATCCTGCCGTGGCGGAAGGCATCGACGGAGATCAGGATGAAGGTCGCCGACGCGATTATCGCGATCGCCAGCACGCTCCTGCCCGGGCGCGCGGTTGCGTTGCGAAAGCCAAGACGGCGGATTGACGGCGCCGTGCTCGGGGCATGCGCGCGCAGCCTCCACATCACGACGAACAGACAGGAAACGAGAATCGACGCGCCAGCGCCGAAGAACGCGCCTGACCGATCGACGCGTCCAGCCGCGGCCGCCAGCATCAGATACAGCCCGACGAGCAGAAAGAACGCCGCCATCGCCTTCACGATGGTTGTTCGCCGGGCGATCAGCTGCGGACGTTCCTCCTGAATCGATCCGGCGATCAGGGCGCGTTCGGACAGGCGCGCGAGCATGCGGAGCGTCCACCAGATACATCCCGCCGCCGCGGCCAGCGCCGCGAAGGCGCCGGCGAAGAGCGACACCGGCGACACGTGCAGCGTCAGCGCCGTCGTCCCCACCGCACCCGACCACCAGGTGCGCAGGCCAATCATCATCAGTGCGCCGTAGCCGATCGCGCCCGCGGTGCCAAATACACTGCCGATGCCGGCGAGCAGCAGTCCTTCCGCCGTGAAGAGGCGGCGGACACGCGGCGTGCTGAAACCGACGGCGCGCAGCAGGCCGACTTCGCGCGCACGCTGTTCGACGCCGAGGCGGAAGAACAGAATCGCGAGCACGAGGGCGGAGGCGACCAGGAAGAAGCTGAAGTAAACGAAGTACTCGCCGAAATCGGTTGAGCCGCGCGAGGCCGACAGCGCCTCCGTGCGCACAGCGCGGGCGAGCAGCCCGACCGATGCGGGATCGGCGGCAGCGAGGAACGTCGCCGAGAACCGATCGCGCGCGCTCTCGAGCGATTGTCCCGCCGCCGGGAGCAGCCGGACCGATGTGCGATCGCCATAACGCGTTCGCCACAGATCGCGCCCGACCTCGAAAAAGGTGAATGCCTTCGGCGTCGTCCGGTATTGCTTCCAGTAGTCCTCGTCCTTCGGACGCACGCGCTTCAAATCGATGGGAAACGGCGGATCCCAGTCGCCGAGCGTGTCGGCTTCGGTGATGCCGGGATAGACGGGCGACAGATCGCGATCGGCCGCGGCCCCGTCGATCGGGACGACGGCGCCGACCGCGAACTCCGCCTTCTGTGTCTCGAGATAGCCAGGCTCCCGCCACACGTAGTACTCGAGCGTGACGGGATCCCCGACGGCGACCCCGAGGTCGCGCGCGGTCCAGTCGTTGAGGACGATTGGCGGGCGCGCCGGCGCGTGTGTCTGATCGAGCGACAGGGGCGGCACGATCGACGGCAGGTAGGTCGCGGTGACCAGCGAATACGGCACCTCGCGCGTGCCGCTGCGCAGCGTGTTTGCCAGGTAAGTGAACACCGGATGCGCCGTGAGATCGGCGAGCTTGGCTGCCTGGTCAATCGCGGTCGCGCGCGCCGCATCGATGACGCCCGCGTCCGCCTCGACCGCGATCCCGCGCTCGTGATCGAGCAGGCGCAGCGACAATCCGTAATCTTCGAGACGCGCGTCCTTCTTCAGCAGCATCTGCAGAAGCGACGTCGCGTCTGCGGTGATCGCGCCGGGCAAATCCGAAACCACGAGCGCGTTTACCTTGCCGTTCAGCTCCAGATCCTGCTGCAGCCGCCGCAGCGGCACGAACACCGCGCGGATCTCTCCCTGCTGCGGTCGGATCGAGAAGTCCCCCGCCTCGGCAGCGCCGATCGTGGCGCGCACTGTGAGGCGGATGGTCCGGCCCGGATCTTCTTTCTGCCCGTGCAGCGATTCGATCGGAATCGCCGACGGCTTTTCGAGCCGCACGAGTATGGTCGCGCCATCCGCCGCGCCTATGTCTGCGGCCAGCGCGCGGCTGACGAAGGCGTCGCGGTTCGACGGACCACTGCGCCCCTCGACGCCATGAAAGCGCCAGAAGCGGTCGTCAACACCGTAGACCAGCACTTTCGAGGCGCGCCGTCCGGACGACTGCTCGCTCACCAGCCCCTGCATGACGATCAACGGAGCGGCGCTGCTGAACGCGGCGCGGAAGCCGGGATCCTTCGCCAGATCGGACGCAAGCGCATCGCGGAAGAACGATGTGGCGACCACGGCGTGATCGGTGCGTCCGAGCCGGTTGAGGACGAGCTCGCGCAGACTGCCGCGCACGGAGTCGCCGACGAGCAGCGCCCCCGCGAGCACCGCCACCGCTGTAGCAATCCCTGCGACTACCGCGAGGTTGGTGCGCCAGTAGTGGCGCAAGTTGCGCACGATGAGCGCGCGGGGAGTCATGCGCGGTGCAGCGCGCCGTCGCGCAGATTGAACCGTGCGGGAAAGCGGTCCGCAAGCGGCAGGCTGTGCGTGACGACGACGAGAATCGTCCGCTGAAGCTGGTGCAGATCGAGCAGAACGTCGGCGACGTTATCCGCGGCCGCGCGATCGAGGTTGCCGGTGGGCTCGTCGCACAACAACAGCCGTGGCTGCCGCACCAGCGCCCGTGCAATCGCCACGCGCTGGCGCTCCCCTCCCGACAGCGCCGCGGGACGATGATCGATGCGGTCGCCGAGGCCGACGCGCTGAATCAGGTCGCGGGCGCGTGCAGCGTCGTGCGTTGCGTCCGGCGCGACGAGCGTGGGCACGAGCACGTTCTCGAGCACGCTCAACTGCGGCAGCAGACAGTGATCCTGAAAGACGAATCCGACGGCCTTGTTCCTGAAGCTGGCCAAGGCCTTCTCGCCCAACTGATATGGATTGGTGCCATCCAGCGTCACCGTGCCGGACGTTGGCGGCTCGAGTCCGCCAAGGACGTAGAGGAGCGAGCTTTTCCCGGTTCCTGACGGTCCCATGATCGCAGCGGCATCACCCGGCTCGAGGTCGAACGACACCTGCGACAGCACGCGCAGCGGCCCGCGGGGGGTCGGATACTCCTTGGAAAGGTCGCTGACTCTCAGCACGATGTTGAATTGTGATCTGCAGGCAGCTCTCGCCTTCAGGCGGGAGCCATCATGGTTCGATAAACCTCGAGCAGCCGATCGGCCGACCGCTCGATGCTGTAATGTTCGCGAACGCCGGCATACCCGCGTTCGCTGAGCTGCGCGGCGAGCGCCGGATCCTTCCACACCCGATACAACCCGTCAGCCAGCCTGTCCACGTCGTCGGGAGGCACGAGCAGACCGCCGCCCGTTTTCTCCACCACCTCTGTAAAGGCGCCGCGCCGCGGTTGAACCACGGGGACGCCTTCCGCCATGGCCTCGAGCAGAAACACTCCCTTGGGCTCGTCGTAGGGCGCAGGCACAGACAGCACGTCGAGCGACTGGAGGAATGCGAGCTTGCCGTCGCGGTCGACCGAACCGCGATACATGAACTCGTCGGCAAGGCCGGCGGCGGCGAGGGTCTTCTTGACGCCGTCGAGATAACCGGAGTGCGCCGGCGCCATGTAGCCGGCCGCCTCGAGCCGCATCTGCGTTCCACGGGTCCGCGCGCGCAGCGCGACGTAGGCGTCGGCGAGCACGTGCAATCCTTTTTCGGGTGACACGCGCGCGAAATAGCCGACGCGGAAGGGCTCGGTCGGGCGTTGCCGCCGCTCGTATCCCGAGAGGTTGATGCCGAGCGGAACGACAGAGATGTTCCTGGTGGGAATGGCAAGCAACTTCGCCATCACCGGTACGTAGAACTCGCTTACCGACAGGAATCGGTCGACGTCGGCGACTCTGGCACGGATCAAGTCGATCGCGCGGGTGCGGTACGGCTCGATCAGGCCATCGAGAAAGAGATCCTCCCCCTGCAGCGTGCAGCAGACGGGGCGTCTCAACGCGCGCTTGATTGGCGCGGCCAGACCGATCAGCAGCGAGTTCGGCAGGTTGACCAGGTCGGGAACGGGCTCGTCGGCGAGGAACTCGAGCAGCTTGTCGAATTCCTTGCGCAGCACGCCGTCCTCCCCTTCGAGCATGGAGACGGTGAGATCCCCGAGCAGCCGCGGGTCGGTCGACAGCGATCGGCTGGCCAGGGCGTTGATGATCCGCGGGGAATCCCACAGACGATCGAGAAAGCGGGGCGTCCGGCGGAAGATAGAGGAGTACTGCTGCAAATAGACGCTGATGCCGCCGAAGAGCACGCGCCGATCGCTGACGTTGCGTTCGTCGGGATTGGTCGGGGTGTAGAGCGGCAGCAGCGTCACACGGTGGCCGCGGCGCAGCAGTTCGACGGCAAGCGCGTTGTCGCGCAGGCACGAGCCGCAGTACATTCCGGCGGCGCCGGCCGTGATCGACAGGATGTCCATCGGCGGTCAGGATGCCGGGCTCATTACAAGGCAGCCGTCTGGAACGCACGCGCGCGGAACAGGAAATCAATCAGATTGCCTTCGTGCGGCTGCAGCCAGTTCAGCTGGGTGGTCGGCACCGGCCCGATGTTCAGGCGATCGACGTGCACCGCATCGAGCAGCCTGCGGCGCAGCGTCTCGTTGCCAGTCAGCGCCGTGCAGACGAGCGTCGGCCCGATCGCGTCGAGCATCCTCGCCTCGGGACACTGCACCACGGAAACGAAC
>JBKPSE010000316.1:0-3514 GCA_046765855.1 Acidobacteriota bacterium
GCGCGATCGGGCCGCCGCTGGCTGCCTCGGGGGCGACGTGTCCGACCATGAAGCCGTGGGTGGCGCCCGAGAAACGGCCGTCTGTCATCAGCATCACCGTGTCGCCGAGACCGGCGCCGACGAGCGCGGCGGTGACAGCGAGCATCTCGCGCATTCCCGGCCCGCCGCGAGGCCCTTCGTAGCGGATGACCACTGCGTCGCCGGGACGAATCAGGCGGTTCTGCACCGCGGCGAATGCCGCTTCTTCCGAGTCGAACACGCGTGCCGGACCGCGGAAGCTCCGTCGATCGTGACCGGACAGCTTCACCACGCACCCTTCGGGCGCGAGGCTGCCGCGCAGAATCACCAGGCCGCCGCTTGGCTTCAGCGGATTCGCCGAGGGACGGACGACCTGCTGTCCCGGCGTTTCAGTCGCGGAACTGGCCTCTTCGGCAATGGATCGGCCGGTCACGGTCAAGGCCTCGGCGTGCAGCACACCGATTTCGAGGAGCCGTTTGGCGACGAGGCGCGTGCCCCCGGCTGCGTGCAGGTCGGTGGCGACGAACCGTCCGCCCGGCTTCAGATCGGCGAGTACCGGCACGCGTGCGTTGACCCGATCGAAGGCCTCGAGATCGAGCGGCACCCCCGCTTCGCGCGCGATCGCGACGAGATGCAGCACGGCATTGGTCGAGCCGCCGGTCGCGGCGACGGACGCGATCGCGTTCTCGAGCGCGGCGCGCGTCAGGATCGATGACGGCCTGCGCCCTTCACGGAGCACGTCCATGACCAGCCGTCCCGCGCGGCGGGCCACGTCCAGCTTCCGTGGATCGGTGGCCGGCACGTCTCCGGATCCCAGTTCGGCAAGCCCGAGGAACTCGATCGCGGTGGCCATCGTGTTCGCGGTGAACTGTCCGCCGCACGCGCCGGCGGCCGGGCAGGCGCGATCCTCGAGCGCGCACAGCGCCGCTTCGGTCATCCCGCCCGCTGCGTGCGTGCCGATCGCCTCGTAGACGTCCTGGATCGTGACGTCGCGTCCTTCGTATTGTCCGGGGGCAATCGAGCCGCCGTAGAGCAGAACGCCGGGAATGTCGAGACGCGCCAGAGCCATCGCGCCGGCAGGGATGGTCTTGTCGCATCCGACCAGAATCACCAGCGCGTCGAACAGGTTGCCGCGGGCGACCAGCTCGATCGAGTCGGTGATGACTTCACGGCTGACGAGCGACGCGCGCATCCCCGAGGAGCCCATCGTGATGCCGTCGGAGATGGAGACGGTGTTGAACTCCATCGGCGTGCCGCCCGCCTCGCGGATCGCCTGCTTCAGCGGGACAGCGAGCTCGCGCAGATGGAGATTGCACGGACCGATTTCCGTCCAGGTGTTGGCCACGCCGACGATCGGCCGCGCGAGCGCGTCGCGGTCGAAACCGGCGGCGCGCAGCATCGAGCGCGCACCGGCCCGGCGCGGTCCCTCGGTGATCGCGCCGCTCTGCCATTTGCCCTTGCGGGGGGTGTCCTGTGCCACCCGCGGATTTTACTCGACCCGTCACTCGCCGCGAAGTGCGTGCATGGCGCGCAGGGTGAGCGCCTCGGCGGACGCAGCGCGAGCCGGATCGTTCGCGTGAGAGGTGGCGATCGGTGGCGCGGCAGTTGCTCGTCTTTCCGGCATCCACTCGACGTGCCGGATTTCCGGCGGTCCGGGAGGTCCAGAATGTGGCGCGATCTGAGGCATGCCATCGCCAGCTTGTGGCGCAGTCCTGTCTTTACCGTCTCCGCTGTCGCGGCGCTGGGACTGGCGATTGGCGCAAACGCGACAATCTTCGGCCTGATCGACGGCCTCTGGATGCGCCCGCCTGGTGCGGCGAACGCCGGCAGGCTGGTGTGGATTTACGCAACCAGCGCAGACCAACGCGAGGGCCTGTGGTCGTGGCCGGAGTACGAGGCGATTCGCGATCAGACGTCGTCGTTCTCCGGAGTGATCGCGCGCGGGCGCCGCGGCGCCACGATGGCCATGCCGGACGGGACGTCGGAACTGCTGCTCGTCGACGTCGTCTCCACGAATTTTTTCAGCACGCTCGGTGTGAGCGCCGCGGCAGGGCGCCTGTTTGCGCCCGGCGACGAGGCTGCATTGGAAGCGCAGCCGGTGATCGTCTTGGGCAATGCGTTCTGGCGCCGCCGTTTCGGCGGCGATCCCTCGGTCGTCGGCCGCACGGTGACGCTGTCGCGCGGCGGCGGCGTGCCGGTCGTCGTCGCCGGGGTGCTGCCGGAACACTTTCGCGAGCTCGACGCCGGCGCGGACCGCGATCTGTGGATGCCGCCGCAGACGTGGATGCGTCTCGAGAATCGCGCCACGTTTGCCGCGCGCGAGGACCGCTGGTTCGACGTCCTCGCGATCACGGGACCTCGCGTTCGCACGGCGCGCGAGACGCAGCCCGACGTGCAGGCGGTTGTTGCACGACTCGCGATTGCCTACCCCGAAACGAACACCGGACGCGGCGCCCGCGTCATCTCTCACTTCAACAGGCGGGTGGAGGACGGCGGCACCAGCGCGCTGGCGCTGCTCGGTCTCGTCCTGCTCGTCGTCGTGATCACGTGCGTGAACGTGGCGAACCTGCTGTTCGCGCGCGGCATTGCGCGCGCGCGCGAGCTGGCGGTGCGCGCGGCTCTGGGCGCGACGCGACGCCGCCTGGTGCGTCAGCTCTTCGTCGAGAGCGCGGTCCTCGGCGCGTGCGGCGCCCTCGCTGGATTGACGCTGGCGCTCTGGTTCATCCGCCTGATTCCCTCGTTGGTCGTCGCGCCTCCCGGGTTCCGGAGCTTCACGATCTTTCAGGCGGACGCGCGCGTGCTCGCGTTCACTCTCGTCGTTTCCCTGCTCACGACGATTCTCTTTGGCATTGCCCCAAGCTGGATCGCGGCCAGGACGGACGTCGCCCCATTGATCAAGGGAGGGGGACCGGGAGCGGGCGAACGAGGCCTGGACGGCCGCATCGGGCACGGACTGGCGGTCACGCAAATCGCCATCTCGTTGGTCTTGCTGGCCGCCGCCGGCGCGCTGGCCCGCAGTTTCCTCGAGATCGGGCGCGCGGACATCGGCGTCTCCTCAGGACAGGTACTGACGGCGTGGGTGACCGGCGGCAACCTCCCCCCATCGCGCATGCCGCAGACGAGTGTGGCACTGGAGCGGCTTCGTTCGCTGCCAGGCGTGACGCGCGCGGCGGTTGCGATCCGTGCGCCGCTCAGTCTGTCGGGCGGTGGTTTGTCGAGACCCGTCTTGTTCCCTGAGCGGTCGCTGCCTCCAGGCACCGCGCCGACAGCAGTAAAGTTCAACGCCGTGAGCCGCGACTTCTTCGCCGTACTGGGTATCCGCCTGATTGCCGGCCGCACATTCGTCGCGACCGATGAAGGAGCGGGCGAACCGGTCGTCATCGTCAACCAGGAATTCGCCAACCGCTTTTATCCAGGAGGGAACGCGCTTGGTGCGCACGTCCGCTTCGGCAGCGCGCCGGGACCCGATCACATCATCATTGGCATCGTCCAGAAC
>JBKPSE010000317.1:0-11189 GCA_046765855.1 Acidobacteriota bacterium
CCCCCCGAGAACTACACCTTATACCTGTCGTCGGCAGCGTCAGATGTGTATAAGAGACAGCTATCCACCTCCCGCCGAGCATGGCGGCCTGCGGCTCCGGCGCACGGTGACCGCTGGGGACAGTGCGCTGTCTTTTTATGAACGCTGAGACGCTCGCCATCTATCCCGGCTCGTTCGATCCGCTCACGAACGGGCACGTGGACATCATCCAGCGCGGATCGCGTCTGTTCGACCGCATCGTCGTCGCCATCCTGCTCAACGTGGAAAAATCGCCGCTGTTCACCGTCGACGAGCGCGTCGACATCGCGCGCGAGGTCTTCAGGGGCAATCCCAATGTCGAAGTGGACACCTTCGACGGCCTGCTCGTCGATTACGCTCGACGCAAGCGCGCCGGAGTGATCGTCCGCGGCCTGCGCGCCATCTCGGATTTCGAGTACGAGATGCAGATGGCGCTGATGAACCGCAACCTCAATCCAGAGGTCGAGACGGTCTTCATGATGCCCGCCGAACCGTACACGTACGTCAGCTCGCGTCTGGTCAAGGAAGTCGCGGCGCTCGGCGGCTCGGTCTCGAACCTGGTGCCGAGCCTGGTCGAAGAGCGCCTGCGCCGCAAGAAGCACGGGCGCGAAACCCTGAGGGCCTGAATCGATGCAGCTTTCCGCTCGCAGCGGCCGAATCGCCGTTTCCCCCACCATGAAGGTGACCGCCGACGCCATCAGAATGAAGGCGCAGGGCATCGACGTCGTCGACTTCGGCGCCGGCGAGCCGGACTTTCCGACCCCGGCGCACATTTCCGCCGCGGCGCATCGCGCCATTGACGCGAACTTCACGAAGTACACCGCGAACGCCGGCACCGAGGATCTGAAGCGCGCGATCGTCGAGCGCTACAAGATCGACAACGGCGTCGAGTACTCGACCGCCGAAGTGATCTGTTCGGCCGGCGGCAAGCAGGCGTTGTTCAACAGCGTGCTGGCGCTCTTCGGGCCCGGCGATGAAGTGATCACGCACATGCCGGGCTGGCCGACCCTGGTCGAGCAGATCAAGCTGGCCGAGGCGTCGCCGGTGATCGTGCGCACGCACGCGGAAGACGGCTTCGCGCTGACGGCAGACGCCGTCCTCGGCGCGGTGACGCCGCGCACGCGCGGCATCATCATCAATTCGCCGGGCAATCCGACCGGCGCGTTGATCTCGGAAGGGGACCTGGAGATCATCGCGCGCGAAGCCGCCCGGCGCGGCGTCTGGATCCTGCTCGATCTTTGCTACGACAAACTCATTTACGATCCGGTGCCGCACAATTTGATCGGCGTGCTCGCGAAACACAATCGCGACCGCTCGGTGCTCTGCGGCTCGGCGTCAAAGGTCTACGCGATGACGGGTTGGCGCTGCGGCTGGGCGGTGGGACCCGCTCCGGTGATCAACGCGTGCAACGCGATCCAGAGTCATTCCACGTCGAACGTCTGTTCGATCACGCAGAAAGCGGTCGAGGCGGGGCTGCGCGGTCCGCAGACGTGCATCACCGACATGCTCAACGAGTACCGGCAGCGGCGCGATCAACTGTGCGCCTGGCTCGCCGATGATCCGCGCATCCGTCTGGCGAAACCGGCGGGTGCGTTCTACCTGTTCCCGGATGTCTCGGAGATGCTTTCACCCGATGGCTACCGGACCTCCGCGGAGCTGGCGGCGGCGCTGCTCAGCGACGCGCATGTCGCCCTGACGCCGGGTGAAGCGTTCGACGCGCCGGGATTCCTGCGCATCTCCTATGCGACGTCGCTGAAGGAGCTCGAACGCGGGTCGCAGCGGATTCTCGAGTTCCTCGCGACCCGCACGGGAGCCCGTGCCGCGTCCCGCTGACTTCGACGGTTTCGTTCGCGCTCTTCGCGCCATCGTCGGGGCCGAACATGTCCGCACCGACGCCGAAGCCCTCGCCAGCTACGGCGTCGATGCGCTGAAGCGGGGCCACGACGCAGACGTGGTCGTGCTGCCCGACGGCGCCGATCACGTTTCCGCGATCCTGAAACTGTGCACGAAGTACCGGGTGCCGGTGGTGCCGCGCGGCGGCGGGACCGGTTATACCGGCGGCGCCGTTCCGCTGCAGGGCGGCGTCGTCCTGTCGCTCGAGCGGATGAACCGGATCCTGGAAATCGACGAGCAGAACCTCATCGCCGTCGTCGAGCCGCACGCCGTCACCGGCAACATTCAGGAGGCCGTCGAGCGCGTCGGTCTGTTCTATCCTCCCGATCCCGCCTCGTTGAAGACGTCGGTGATCGGCGGCAACGTCGCCGAGTGCGCCGGCGGTCCGCGCGCCTTCAAATACGGGACGACGAAGCAATACGTGCTCGGACTGCAGGCCGTCCTGCCCAACGGCGACATCATCGAGACCGGCGGAAAGGTGGTGAAGAACGTCGTCGGCTATGACCTGACGCATTTGCTGGTGGGCTCCGAAGGAACGCTGGCGGTGATTACGCGAATCATCCTGCGCCTGGTGCCGCGCCCGCTCGTGCAGTCGACGCTGCGCGCGACGTTCACGAGCATTTCCGACGCGACGCGGGCGGTCGACAACGTGATCAAGGCGCGTGTGGTGCCGGCCGCGGTGGAATTGATCGACGGCGATTCGCTGGAAGCGGTGGCGAAGTACCTCGACGTGCGATCGCTCGCGCCGGCCGGGACCGCCGCGCTGCTGCTGCTGGAATGCGATGGAATTGCCGAGGCCGTCGGAGAAGAGGCGGCGCGCTGCGAGCAGGCCTGTCGCGACGCGGGCGCGACCGAGGTCCTGCGGGCGCGCGACGAGAGGGAGCGTCAGGAGATCTGGCGCGTCCGCCGCGAGCTCTCGCCGGCCCTCAAGACGATCACGCCGATCAAGTTCAATCACGATGTCGTCGTCCCCAAAGGGCGAATTCCGCAGCTGTTCGAGTTCGTCGAGCGGCTGAAGCACGACTACCGCCTTCGCATCCCCTGTTTCGGCCATGCCGGGGACGGCAACATTCACGTCAACATCATGGTGACCCCCGGCGACGACGACGAGATGCGGCGCGCGCACGAGGCGGAGCGCGCGCTGTTCGAAGGCGTGGTCGCGCTCGAGGGATCGATCAGCGGCGAGCACGGGATCGGGTTCGCCAAGGCCAAGTACCTGCCGCTCGAGCTCGACGCGCAGACGATCGCAATCATGAAAGCGATCAAGCGGACGTTCGATCCCGACGATCTGCTCAATCCCGGCAAGATCTTTCCGGCGGACTAGGGCTGTCAGCGACGATCCCGTGCGGACGTCGCCGGGGACGCAGAGCGTCAGGCGAGTGGCGCTTCCGCCGCCGGAACGTCGGACATGCTTCTGTTCTCCCGCTCTCTGCTTTCCTGCGAACTCTGCGTGAGCCCTCAGTGGCACTCGTTGGAGTAGGATTCCCCCATGCCTACTCGCGCTCGCGTTATCGCCTCGATCGCGCTGGTGCTTGCGCTCGGCGTCTCGCCGCGAGGCGCCGCCAAGCGCTTCATCACTGAAAACGATCTGATGAAGTTCACCTGGATCGCGGATCCGCAGATCTCGCCAGACGGGACGATGGTGGCGTTCGTGCAGGTCACGGTGAACGAGAAGGACAACAAGTACGAGTCCTCTCTCTACACCGTCTCTGCCGCCGGCGGCGCTGCTCCTGTGAGAATCACAGGCGGTACGCGTGATACCGGACCGCGCTGGGCGCCGGACGGCAGATCGATCGCCTTCGTCAGACCGAACGAGAAGGACACGCCGCAGATCTTCGTGCTGCCGATGCAGGGCGGGGAAGCCAGGGCGCTGACGGATCTGCCCAAGGGAGCCGCCGCGCCGGCGTGGTCGCCGGACGGGAAGACCATCGCCTTTACCACCACGACCACGGCTGACGATCTGAAGAAGCCCGATCCGAGCGCCAAGCCGGAGCGGAAATCCGACGTCAAGGTGGTCACGCGCGCGATTTACCGCGCCAACGGCAACCCTGGCTACGTTGACGCGGATCGTCATTCGCACATCTGGACCGTCGCGTTGGCGGAAAAAGGAAACAGGCCGGAGCCGAAGCAGATCACCAGCGGCGACTTCGACGAGCGCAGCGCGCAATGGTCTCCCGACGGCGGCTGGATTTACTTCGTCTCGGACCGTGTCGCCGAGTCGTATTACAACTCGAGCGACACCGATATCTATCGCGTACCGGCGAGCGGCGGCCCGCTGGCGCGCATCGGCTCGATCGACGGCGCGATCTTCTCGTTTTCGTTGTCGCCCGACGGCAAGCGTGTGGCGTTCGTCGGCGCCTTGAGCGGCCAGCCGATTCGCTCCTACAGCCAGCCCGATCTATGGATCGCCGACACCTTCGAAGGCGCGGTGGCCAGGAACCTGACTGCGTCGTATGACTTCGATGTCAGCGGTGGAATTGGCGGCGACCAGTCGGCGCCGCGCGGCGAGCAGCCGAAACCGGTCATCTGGTCGAAGGACGGCTCGTCGCTGATCGTGACAACGTCCGAGCACGGCAGCTCGAACCTGAAGCGCGTCACGATTACGACGGGAAAGATCGAGCCGGTCACCGACGGGCAGCACGACATCGTGGCCTACACCGGGACGCGCGACGGCGGCACGGTGGCCGCGACCATCTCCACCCAGACGAACATCGGCGATCTCGCGATTGTGAAGGGGAGTGGCAGCGCGCAGAAGCCGAGCCTGATCACGCACGTGAACGAAACCCTGTTCGGCGAGCTGACGCAAAGCGAGCCCGAAGAGATCTGGTATTCGAGCTTCGATGGCAGAAAGGTCCAGGGCTGGATCCTGAAGCCGCCGGATTTCGACGCCTCGAAGAAGTACCCGATGATCCTCGAGATCCACGGCGGCCCGCACAGCGCCTACGGCAATGTCTACACGCACGAATTCCAGTGGATGGCGGCGAAGGGCTATGTCGTCCTCTTCACCAATCCGCGCGGCAGTACGTCGTACGGTCAGGAATTCGGCAACCTCATTCAATACCGCTATCCCGGCGACGACTACAAGGATCTGATGGCGGGCGTCGACGAAGTGCTGAAGCGCGGCTACGTCGACGCGACGCGCCTTGGCGTGACCGGCGGCAGCGGCGGAGGACTGCTCACCAACTGGACGATCACGCAGACGCAGCGGTTCAAAGCCGCGGTGTCGCAGCGCGACATCGCCGACTGGTATGGTTTCTGGTTCACCGCCGATTTCACGCTGTTCCAGCCGACATGGTTCCACAAGGCGCCGTGGGAAGACCCCGAGGATTTCCACGCGCGTTCGCCGATCACGCATGTCGACAAGGTGACGACGCCGTTGATGCTGATTCTAGGCGACGCGGACTACCGCACGCCTCCGGGTGAAGGAGGCGAGCAGATGTTCCGCGCGCTCAAGTACCGCAGGATTCCAACGGTGATGGTCCGCTTCCCGCGCGAAACCCACGAGCTTTCGCGCTCCGGAGAGCCGTGGCACCGCATCGAACGCCTCCAGCACATCGTCGGCTGGATGGACAAATGGCTGCAGGGTAAAGGGGCAACGACCTACCAGTAAGGCGAACGGAGAGCGCGATGCTGCAGGATTTGAAGTTCGCGATTCGTTTGTTGGCGCGGCACAAGGGTTACGCGGCGACGGCGATCCTGACCGTCGCCCTTGGAGTCGGCGTGAACACCGCGGTGTTCAGTGTTGCCGACTCGGTATTGTTCCGGCCGCTGCCCTTTGCCGACTCCGACCGAATCTTCGTCCTCAGCCTGCGGAATCCAAAAACGGGAGAGAGCTACGGCACGCTGCCGCGCTCAGTAGCCGACGCGGCACGTGAAACCGGTCTCTTCGACGGCATCGCTGCGGCTCCGAGTACCGCGCAAAGCGCAAGAGTGTACGTCCGCACCCGGGACGGGCTCGAGACATTGTCGCTGTCACCCGTTTCGCGCGAGTACCTCGACCTGCTCGGCGTCCGGCCGGCGCTGGGCCGCGGATTCGCCGAGGATGATGCAGGCACGCGCGCCGTGTTGCTGACGTATCGGAGCTGGATGAAGCGATACGGTGGCGATCCGTCGATCGTCGGCAGCCTCATCCCCTCGGTGCGTCCATCGCCCGATTCGGCAGAGAAGACCGATTCTCCCTTGCACGTCATTGGCGTGCTGCCGCCGCGCCTGCGCCTTCCCCTCGTGTTCGGGGAAGATGGCCTCTATCTGCTCGACGATCCGCAGCTCGGAGCTTCGCGGAGGATTTTCTCTCCGATCGTCCGCGTCAGATCCGGCATCGCCGCCGGCGCCGCGGGGGCGCAGCTTGCCGCGCTGCAGGGACCTGAGCTCGTCCCCGGCATGACTGAACTCGGCCTGGTGCCGCTTCGAGAGGCGATGTCAGGACGCCAGGACTCGGTGTTGTGGCTGCTGCTCGCCGCGGCGGGCACGGTGCTCGTGGCAGCGTGCCTCAACGTGGCGAATCTGATCGTCGCGCGTGGAGCGGCGCGGGCGCGCGAACTCGCCGTTCGTCGAGCGCTGGGCGTCTCACGGCCGCGTCTGGTGCGATTGCTGGTCGTCGAAGGCGCGGCGCTCGCGGTCTGCGGCACGACCATTGGGGTCGCCGGCGCGTACTGGGGGTTCAGGCTGCTGTCCGCACAGCTGCCTCCGGTGCTCGCAGCGGTCGCCGATCCGGTCTTCGATCTACGGGCGCTGATCTTTGCCATTGCCATCGCGTGCGGTGCGGCGCTCGGCTTCAGCGTGCTCCCGGCGATCCGTTTATCGCGCGTCGACGCGCGCGACGGACTCCGGCTCGCGAACCTGCAGATGCTCGCCCCGCGGCGAGGCCGGCAGGTGTTGATTGCGATACAGGTGATGACGTGCGTCGCGCTGCTGATCGGGGCGGGGCTGATCGGACGCAGCCTCGCGTCGCTGCTGTCCCAGGAGCTCGGCTTCGAGTCGCATCGCGTCGTCGCGACATTCGATCTGCCCACGCTCGTTGTGAACCGCGGCGGAGTGCTGATGGCGGACACTGCGGCACGTGCTGCGTTCACGCAGGCGCGGCTGGGGGAGTTGCGTCAGCTTGCGGACGTACGCGCCGCCGGGGCGGCTGGTGGCGCGCCCTTCTCCGGCGCCGCGCCGGATGCGCCCCTGATGGCGCCGGCTGCCGGCGGCGAGCGCGGCGCCGTGCGCGCCGTTTCCTCCGGCTTTTTCCGAGCCATGCGGACGCCGCTTCTCGCCGGACGCGACATTACCGACGCGGAGAGCTTTGCCGCCGCGCCGGTGGGTGTCCTGAACGAGACCGCGGCACGCCTGTTGTGCGGCGGTCCCGTGTCGTGTCTCGGGTTCGTCGTGCGAGCGCCGCGGCAGCCGCCGCGGACGGTCGTCGGCGTCGTGCGCGACATCCGGCAGTCGCTGCGCAGAGTGCCGCAGCCCTCGATGTACGTGCCCTTCGATCCCGCACGCTTCTCCTTCGCGACGATCGCCATCGACATCCCGGACACGGCAGCGAACCGCGAGCGGATCAAGCGGGTGTTGTCCGTGTCGCGCGATGCCCACGTCGAAGTCGGCTCGCTCGATGAGGCGCGGGATCGGGAGCTGTCCCCATTCCGGTTCAACGCCATCGTCATCGGTTCGTTCGCGGCTCTGACGCTCGCGCTGGCGCTGGTCGGAGTCGTTGGCGTGATGAGCGCGGTCGTCGGCGAGCGCATTCGGGAGTATGGGATCCGCCTCGCGCTCGGAGCGACGCGGGCGCGCGTCAACCGCCTCGTGCTGCGCCAGGCGGCGATACCGATCGTGTGTGGTGTCGCCGCGGGCCTGCTCCTCGCGGCATGGGGATCCCGCCTGGTCGCGAGCTTGTTGTTCGGGGTGGTGCCGCTCGACCCTCTTTCGTTCCTGGCGGCGCCGGTGCTGGTCGTCCTCGCCGGCCTCGCCGCCGCGTTCATTCCCGCGAGCCGCGCCGGACGCGTCGATCCGATTCTTGCGCTCCGGGCGGAGTAGCGCAGCGGCCGAGCTTGGACTTGGTGTCGCCGTTGCACGCTGCAAGCTGAGGAGGACTTCGTGAGGCATACACTCGCGGCGCTGCTCAGCTTGGCAGTCGTCGCCTGCTCTCAACCCGCTGCGCAGCAGACGCCCCCGGCCACACGGGAAGCGCCGAAATCGTCGGGGAGTTTGCCCGACGGCTGGAAAGTCCGTCTCGACGATCCGGCGGCGAAGAGCGACGCGGTCAGCATGACCGCCGAAAAAGACGCCGTGGTCATCAACAGCGGGCCTGCCGGGATTTACTACAAACCCGACGTGAAGGCCGAAAAGGACTACAGCGTTACGGCAAGTTTTTCCTACGTGAAGCCAGTCACCGAACCGCAGCCCTATGGGCTCTTCGTCTCGGGCGCCGACCTGGACAAAGACTCCGCGCAGTTCACCGCCTTCATGGTGCGCTCGGACGGCAAATACCGCATCGTGCAGTGGAGCGGCGGCAGGATTACGCCGCTAGTCGAGTGGACGAGCGCACCGCCGATGCGCGAACTGAAAGGCGTGAAGACGACGAACACGCTCGAAATCAGGGCAATGCAGAACGCGGTGCATTTCCTGATTGGCGACAAGGAGCTCCATCAGATGCCGCGCGCGCGCGTCGGCGCGGACGGCATCGCCGGCGTGCGCATCGGACCCGGACTCAGTGTGCAGGTCAGCAAGTTCGAAGTGAAGAAGTTCCCTTAGGGCGCCATCTCAGCAGGCACTCGATTCATCTGCTGCTCGTGGGATTTCCCGTTCTCAATATCTCGCCGGCGATTCGCCGATCGCGATGATCGAGCACTGCTGGACCGTTTTGAGGCCCAAGGACCGCGCCTTGGCGACGACACGCGGATCGTCGGCTCCGGGGTTGAGCCACACTTCACCGATTCCCTTTTTGGCGAGGTCATCCATGACCTTCACGCCAACCGGCGCCGGGACATAGATCGTCGCAAGATCGATCGCGTGCGGTACGTCGAGCACCGATTTGTAGGCGCGATGCCCCTCTACCTCTGCTTCCGTCGGGTTGATCGGAATGACGTTATACCCGCGCTGCCCGAACGCGCGCAGCGCCTTGTTGCCAAACTTGTCGCGATTGGATGAGGCGCCGATGACGGCGACGGTCTTCATGGATCGATTCTCGCACGCCTCACTGAAAAGGGAGTGCGCGCATCATGGCTGTGTTTACCGAAGTGGCGCGCGGCGTCGCCTTCATGCGCTGCGCGATGGTCAACGTCATCGCCATCGGAGACGCGTCGCGCTGGATTCTGATTGACGCGGGCTTGGGCGGCTACGCCAGTACCATTCGTGACGCCGCGGCACAACGCTTCGGCGGCGCGTCGCCCGCGGCAATCGTGGTGACGCACGGACACTTCGATCACGTGGGCAGCCTCGAAGCGCTGCTGGCGACATGGGACGTGCCGGTGTTCGCGCATTCGCTCGAGCTGCCGTACCTCACCGGACGGTCGCCGTACCCGCCGCCGGATCCGCTGGTCGGACGGGGATCGATGTCGCTGCTGTCGCGGTTGTATCCGCGCGGTCCGATCGATCTCGGCCCGCGCATTCACCCGCTGCCGTCGGACGGCAGCGTGCCGGACGCACCGGAGTGGCGATGGATCCCTACGCCTGGCCACACACCCGGGCATGTCTCGCTCTATCGCGA
This sequence comes from Acidobacteriota bacterium, assembly GCA_046765855.1. Taxonomy (GTDB): domain Bacteria; phylum Acidobacteriota; class Vicinamibacteria; order Vicinamibacterales; family 2-12-FULL-66-21; genus JAICSD01. The sequence goes on from JBKPSE010000317.1 coordinate 9,602, forward strand.
TGCGGATCGCACCCTGGTGTCCGGCGACGCGCTGATTACGACCAGGCAGGAGTCGATGTTCGCGGTGATGACGCAGCGCCGCGAACTGCACGGCCCGCCGGCCTATTACACGCCCGACTGGGATCGGGCGCGTGACTCGGTGCGCACGCTGGCCGCGCTGTCCCCGCAGCTGCTCGTTCCCGGCCACGGCCAGCCGTGGGGCGGCGAGCAGATGCGCGAGCAGCTCTCCATCCTCGCCGAGCACTTCGATCGGATGGAACGGCCGACGCTGGGACGCTACGCCAAGCAGCCGGCGGTCGCCGACGAGAACGGCGTGGTCATGCTGCCGCCCGATCCGCTGCCGGCGTATCTTGCCGGCGCCGGCGCGATGGCCGCCGCCGCGGCGATTGTCTGGACGCTCAGTTCGCATCAACGCACGACCGCAGGTGCGGAGCTCCGGACGACGAATACGTGATTACGAACGACGAAGCACGAACGACGCAACTGCAATGCCCACCCTCGCCGACGTCCTCGAAGCCCGCACCGCCGAAGCGGCATCGGAGCTGATCGAGCGCATCGAGCGCAACCGGATCCGCTGCTATTCATGCGGCCACGAATGCCCGATCCCCGAAGGGGCGGCAGGCGTGTGCAAGGTGCGATTCGTCCGCGACGGTCGGCTCCACGTGCCCTGGGGCTACGTCGGCGGCGTCCAGTGCGATCCGATCGAGAAGAAACCGTTCTTTCACGCGTTTCCCGGCGCGCTTGCCTACAGCTTTGGCATGCTCGGGTGCGACCTGCATTGCTCGTACTGCCAGAACTGGGTAACGTCTCAGGCGCTTCGCGATCCGCAGGCTGTGTCGCCGCCACTCGACGCCAGTCCGCAGGCGCTCGCCGCTGACGCCATCCGCCTGGGCGCTCGCGTCGTCGTTTCCACCTACAACGAGCCGCTCATCACCAGCGAGTGGGCGGTTGCCATCTTCAAGGAAGCGCGAGCGGCCGGTCTGATGACGGGCTTCGTCTCGAACGGCAACGGCACGGAGCGCGTGCTGAATTACATCCGTCCCTACATCGATCTGTACAAAGTCGATCTCAAAAGCTTCGACGACCGGCATTACCGGCAGCTTGGCGGCCGCATCGAACCGATCCTGTTCACCATCCGCCGTCTGCACGAGATGGGGGTCTGGCTCGAAATCGTCACACTGCTGATTCCAGGGTTCAATGACGATGCCGACGAACTGAAGCGGCTGACCGCGTTCATCGCATCGGTCTCTCCCGACATCCCGTGGCACGTCACCGCTTTCCACAAGGACTACCGGATGAGCGATCCGGAGAATACGACGCCGGAAATGCTGATGGAGGCGGCCGCGATCGCCAGGAACTCGGGCCTCCGTTACGTGTATGCCGGCAACGTGCCGGGGCGCGTCGGCGATCTCGAGAACACGCGCTGCCACAATTGTTCGACGCTGCTGATCGAGCGCTATGGATACCTGATTCGCGCGTACAAGATCACTGCCGAAGGTACCTGCCCGAAATGCGGGACGTCGGTCCCGGGTCGATGGGGCCGCCAGTTCGACGGTCAGATCGCTTCGTCGCCGTTCCTGCCCGGCAC
>JBKPSE010000318.1:0-4273 GCA_046765855.1 Acidobacteriota bacterium
CATCGCTCAGGCGCCTCGCGTTGAACGCGTCGTAGTACGTCCGGCACAGTTCTTCGGCTGTCAGCACCATGTCGGTTTGTTATCCGCGTTGGCTGAACATGTGTGGGGCCACGTCATGTCCCGCAGGTCGTTGTCTTCGACGACGGGCACCGGCGCGGGCCGATTCATCCCTGCAGCATAATTAAATTCGTTCCATCCTCAAAACGGTTTTGCCGTGCATATGGCGCCATGCCGCTGGCAGAGAGTGGATTCCAGGCCTGCGCCCGTGAGAGGAGAGCTCAGACCGGCTACGCCAAGCCGCGGCCTGTGAAAAGGCCGCGGAAGGCAGAGCGATCCGACGATCACTGACGGTCAGGCGAATAGAGCGCGAGGAGCGAAGCGCGACATCATCGATGACGCCGCGTCCCCCGCTTCGTCCGTTCCGTCTACAATCCGCCTTCCCGTTTCGTCGAGGGCGGCACCATCTTCTTCATGCGGAAATACGTCACCAGGTTCCCGTAATGCTCGACGTTGTGCGACACGTTGCTGAACAGCGGCTGCACACGCGGGATCTGGTTCTCGCCCGCCTTCACCGTTTCCGCGGCTGACGCGGCGGTCAGCGCGCCATAGACGGCGTCGCAGTAGGCGACCGATTCGCCGAGAGCCTTGACAATGGCGGCCTTGGTCGTCGCCGTCTTCTCGAGCGTGCCGTCCGGCACCGGCGGCGCCTCTCCCTTGGATCGCGCGCAGTAGAAGTAATTGCTGTCGGCGACGTGCGCCAGGATCTGGCCGAACGTGCGCACGGTATCGACAGGCTTGAAGCTGTAGTCCGCTTCGGGCATCTGGCTCGCGGACTCGACGATGTTGCGCTTCGCGCCCGCCCACCCGTTCTGAGCGATGCGCACCAGGACAGCGCCGGCGGTCGGCGCCTGCGCCGGCGTTTGCCTCCCGCCCGCGCTCTGCGCGAATGCGGGCGCCGCCAGCAGAGCAACGACGCCGGTGATCACGATTGGTCGCATGGATCCTCCTTCATTCGGCGCTGCGGACAAGCCGGCGGCGCCGGTTCTGAGGCCTTTACATTACGACGAATCGCGCGTCGAGAGAATCTGCACGCCGCCAGCTTCTCGCCGAACGTCACGGCTGCTTGATCGCGAGGACGATCGATCCACCGGGACGTCTGCCATCGATCCACGTCCCGTCGAACACCCGCGTCGACTCGTTCCAGCTGCCGGCCACCGCCGCCTCGAAGGTTTCTCCAGTCGGCCGTCGCATCCGAACGGTGCCGCTGGCCACCTTCCCCGCACGCACCAGTCTCAGCTCGAAGAGCGGTGCACCGGTGATTGACTTGGCCGAGATCGGTCCTGGCGAGGAAGCAATCGTCGGCTCCGCGATTCTGTAGACGGCGTCGAACGCCACCTGTCCGGTCACGTGCGCGTCCACGGTCCACGATGGAGCGACGGTCTGAAGCATGGTGACGATCTGGCTTTTCACGGACGCATCCAGACCGCTGTCGGACGGGAGCGCCGCGAGCGCAGCGATGGCATCGCTCGCCGCCTGCTGGTTCTCGGGCACAGTGAGATCGACCACGGCAACGGCGGCGGGCACCTGGTGCAGCAATTCACCGCTGCTGCTGCGGAGGCGCAGCGTCAGCAAGTACTGCCCTGGAACGAGTGCGCTCGTATCCACTGGAAGCGTGACCCGGACGACGGCGCCTGCGGCGATCGAGACGGCGGCTTCGACTGGAGCCGCGAGCGGCGCGCCCGACGCTGAGACCACGTAGCTCGCATCCGTGCCGGAGATGTTCTCGACATCGATCGACAGCTGTTGAACGCCGGAATCGAGGACGAGCATCGACGGGCCGCGGAACGTCAGCAAGCCGTCGCCGGCGCGTGCGTAGGCGCCGCGCGCGCGTAGCTCGTCGGGATCGATCGGATCGATCGGTGTCGTCGCCGGCGCCGGCAGCGCCTGCAGATCGCCGATGCCGCCGCCGCTGAAGACGAGATGCGCCCAATCCTGATATCCCACCAAGGTGTCGAGTCTTCCGTCGCCGTTCACGTCGCCGGCAAGCGTTTCGTCGATCAGCGGCTCGACCACATTCGAGTAGTCCGACCGGTTGTCGGGCGGCAGACCGGTCAGCGACCACAGGTAATTGAGGACGCTGTGATAGTTCGGCTTGTAGTTGATGTCGTCGATCCCGCCGTGCCGAAGACCGAGGTTGTGCCCCGCTTCGTGCATGAACAGGGAGCGTTCCTGCGTGACCGTCAGGCCGCCGTTCCACGCCGGATGGCCCGCGGCGATGGCGAAGTCGGCTGCGGGAATGCCGCGCGAGATGCCGCCCGCCGCTGTGCCTGCCAGCGTGTCCGCATAGATGACGTAGTGGAACACGGCGCGGCGAGCCTGTTCCATGAACGTCTGTTTGATCGCGTCGAACTGCGACCAGTCGTAGTTGCCCAGCGCGTCGACGGTGCCGAGCGACGCGAAGTACGGCACGACGCCGGCGCGCGACATCGCACCCCATGGCTCTCCCGTCGCCGGATTCATGATCGTCGACGGGCCTCCGTCGACGTGCAGCGTAATACCGGTTGAACCGTTGGGATTGGCGACCGGAGCCGACGCGAACCGCAGAATCAAAGCGTCGAGTGCCGCTTTCTGCGGCTGCAGCACGCCCCCGTTGGTCCAGCAGACCAGCCAGACGCACGCGGACGGCTTCACCATCCAGTCCACTTCGATGAAGATGTCCTTGCGCAGCGGGTTCGCGCCCATCGCCGGCAGATTCAGATCGATCGTGCCGTTGCCGTCGAAGTCGACGCCATTGATTTCCCAGTCGTCGCGGATGCCGTCTCCATCGAGATCGGAGAAGATCGCGAACGGCCGGCTCGCCTGCGACGGCGCATAGAGGGCGTCCCCCGCGAACGACGCGATCAACGGCACCGTCTGCGGCGGCTGCGACAGGTCGATCGTTCCCACAGCGACGCCAAGGGCATCCGTCGGCGCCGACGTGGACTGACTCCCGAGCGTGAAGCCGACGGTGCGTCCCGACAGCGAGCCGCCGAGCACGCTGTCGGTCAGCGTCGCCGTCAGGGGCACGAGACCTCCGCCCGAGGCGCCTGGCCCGAGCCGGACGATCGCGGTCGTGCGGCGCACGACGGTGACCGGGACGGCGACCGCCGTGACGCTGACGCCGTCGCTGACGCCGATCGTGATGGCAGCGGCGCCGATCTGTTGCTGCGTAGGCGTCCAGACGACGCGGCGGCGCGTCGCCGACTCGAAGATCAAACCGACACCAGGCGGTGCGTTCAACAGGCTGAACGTCAACGCGCCCCCGTCGGGATCGGAGGCGTCCACCAGGAACGAGAGCAGCTCTCCCCAGGCGATCGATTGCGGCGCAATCGGCGCAACGATCGGAACGGCGTTGACGCGGAACGCCAGCGTCGCCGAGCTCGGCTCGTAGGCGGCGTCGCCGGCGAAAGAAGTGTTTACCGACACGTTGCCGATCGGCTGATTCAGAACGAGCGTCGCGACCGCCAGACCTGTCGCATCGGTTGCGCCGCTGACACTCTGCGTACCGAGCTGGAAGACGACCGTACGCCCGGCGATTGGCGCATTCTGGAAATCGACGAGCCGGGCGCTGAGCTCCACGGGACCGGCGGCCGCAGCCCCTGGCCCCAGGTACTGAACCGTGGTCGCGCGCTTTCCGACCGCGACAGTGAATGCCGTGGATGCGGTCAGGGCGCCGTCGCTGACGTCCACCGTGATCTGCGTCTGCCCCACCTGGCCGCTGGCCGGCGTCCACGTGAACTGTCCTACCGCGCTGATCGCCGCTCCCGCTGGTGGGTTGACGAGACTGAAGGTCAGCGGATCGCCGTCCGGATCGTTCGCGATGACGGGAAGACTGAGGAGCGAGCCCCAGATCACCGCCTGGTTGGGCACTGCTGTCACTTGCGGCGCGCGATTGCTCGTCTGTACGACGTGCACGACGGACGCGGAATCCGCCGAGAGGTAGTTGACATCGCCGCTGTATCGCGCGGTGATCGTGTGCGAACCGCTGCTCAGCGCGGCGGTCGTAAACGTGAACGAACCGGCGTTGACCGGCGCCGCACCTATCGCCGCTGATCCATCGAGGATTGAGACGGTGCCCGTCGCGCTCGCCGTCACCGTGCCGGAAATAGTCACGGTCTCACCGGGCGCCGACGGATTCGGTGACGAGGTCAGCGTCACGGTCGGAGTCGCCTTGGTCACGATCTGAGACAAGGCGGCCGAAGTGCTGCCCGCGTTCGCGCTGTCGCCGCCGTAC
>JBKPSE010000319.1:0-13269 GCA_046765855.1 Acidobacteriota bacterium
GTCTTCCCACGACTGGCCGCTGACCGCTTCGATCACTTCGCCGGCGACGCCGTAGAGAACGTTGTCGTAGGCGTAAGCGCTGCGAAAGCTCGTTGCCAGCGGGATGTAGCGCAGACGCTGCGCGATCTCCCTGCGGTTGTAGGTGGAGGCCGGCCACCAGAGCAGATCGCCCGCGCCCAGGCCAAGACCGCTGCGATGTACGAGCAGATCGCGCACCGTCATCTCGCGGGTGACGTACGGATCCGACATCTGGAACCACGGCAGGTAGTCGATGACGCGACCGTCCCATGTAATCCTGCCCTCGTCGACGAGCATGCCCAGCGCGGTGGCGGTGAAGGCCTTGGTGTTCGACGCGATTCCGAACAGTGTCTTGGCATCGACGCGCGCGTCTTCGCCGCGCTTCCTCACGCCGTAGCCCTTCGCGGTCACCGCTGTGCCGTCCTTGACGATCGCGATCGCAACGCCGGGAACGTCGAAGGTCGTCATCGCGCGCTGCACGTAGGCGTCGAGGGCCGGGGGTTTAAGATCCAGCGGCGGCTTCTGAGCTCCCGCCAGGAGGAAAAGGGCGGCTACTATTAAAGTTCGCGGCATGAGTCGACTATCCTAGCTGAACGGTGACGCCACCACACCTCAAACTCGTCCGTTGGTTCATCGTGATCGTCGGCGGCGTTCTGGTGGGTCTGTCGATCGCCGTGAACGTCGTGTCGCGCGCTCCCGTTCTGCAGCAGAAACTCGTAACCACGCTGAACGAGAACATGGACGCGGAAGTGGAGCTGGCAAGCTTCACGGTCCACTCCTTTCCAACCCTTCGCATCCACGGCGACGGTCTCAAGCTGCGGCTCAAAGGACAGCAGCAGCCGGCGCCGTTCATCGAGATCCGTCACTTCGAGGTGACCGGCGGGCTCTTCGGCCTCCTCCGCAAGCAGCACCGCTTCCGATCGTTGGAGCTCGAAGGCCTGACGATCACGATTCCTCCGCGGACGCGCAACGACAAGGAAGCAGGGGAGCGCGCGGCGCGCGCCGTCGAGGGTCCCGTGCTGATCGACCATGTCGTGGCCAAGGACGCGAAGCTGATCATCGTCCCCAAGAATCCGCAAAAGGAGCCGAAGCTCTGGGCGATCCATAACCTCGACATGGAGTCGGTCGGCTTCAACCGCGCGATGCCGTTCGAGGCGACGCTGACCAATCCGATTCCGGCAGGGGAGATCGCGACTACCGGCACGTTCGGGCCGTGGATCAAAGGGGAACCGGGCTGGACGCCGCTGGATGGGAAGTACGCGTTCAACCGCGCCGACCTCAACACGATCAAGGGCATCGGCGGCATCCTGAAGTCGACCGGGCAGTTTTCCGGTCAGCTGGAGAAAATCGACGTCAAGGGAGAAACCTCGACTCCCGACTTCAGCATCGACATCGGCGGAACGCCGGTTCCGCTCGACACACAGTTTCACGCGCTGGTCGACGGCACGAACGGCGACACATACCTGAAAGAAGTGAAGGCGAAGCTCGCGCAGACGCACATCGACGCCGCCGGCGCAATCGAGTCCCGCCCGGGCGTGAAGGGACGCACGATCAATCTCGACGTCACGATCCGCGACGGCCGCATCCAGGACGTGCTGCACCTGGCGATGAAGACGCCAAAGCCGCCGATGTACGGCCAGATCGCGATGCAGGCGAAGCTGTTCCTGCCGCCGGGAGAATCGAAGGTATCTGATCGCCTCGATCTTGCCGGACGATTCGTGCTCGAGGACGCGTGGTTCACCGATCCATTCGTGCAGGAGCAGATCGCGCTGCTGAGTAAACGCGCGCAGGGAAAGAAGGCAACCGACAACATCGGCAAGATCCAGTCGGATATGCGCGGGACCTTCAAGCTGCACAACGGCACAATCTCGTTTCATCCCTTTGGCTTCCAAGTGCCGGGCGCCGACGTGCAGATCAGCGGCAGCTACGGCCTGCGCAGCCAGCAGCTCAATTTCAGTGGCGATCTGCTGATGGACGCGTCGATATCGAAGGCCGCCGGCGGGATCAAGGGCTTCTTCCTCAAGCCGCTCGATCCGCTGTTTCGCGACAAGAAGACCAAAGGCGCGCGTCTGCCGATCACGATTAAGGGTCCGCGCGAGAAGCCGAAGTTCGGGCTGGATTGGGGGAAGGTGTTCAAGTAGCCGAGGACGAGGCCCACCTGCGATCCGCGAAGCAATGACCGATGGCCGATGACAGATGACGGGTGGAAGGGGAAGATGAGCGAACGTTATCCGGTAGAGAAAACAGATGAAGAGTGGCGCCGCATTCTGACGCCGGAGCAGTATCAAATCCTGCGCGGGCACGCGACGGAGCGTCCAGGCAGCTGTGCGCTGCTGGTGGAAAAGCGGCCGGGAACGTTTTCGTGCGCTGGCTGCGGCAACAAGCTGTTCACCAACGACACGAAGTTCGAATCGGGCACCGGCTGGCCGAGTTTCGTCGCCCCCAACCCGGGCGCGATCGGCACCACAGTCGATCGCACTTATGGCATGACGCGGACCGAAGTCCACTGCGCACAGTGCGGCGGCCACCTTGGCCACGTTTTTCCGGATGGGCCGCCACCCACAGGACAACGCTACTGCATCAATGGTGCGGTGTTGAATTTCGAACCGAGGGAGTAAACCGAGGCGTCCGGCGTGACGCCAGGCCGATCTTCACTGTCGATCTCGCGCAGAGATCGCCGACACGCAGAGGACGGAGAGACTCCGCGTCAGGCGAGATCCCGCCGACGGCTCGCCGGACGCTCTGCGCGAGGTCGTCGCAGCCGCGCTAAGCCTTACTGATTTCTCAAGTGTGCGAGCAGCGACAGCAGGTCGAGGCCTGACTGCGATTCCATCTTCACGCCGTCGGTAGCGTGATCGTGCATCAACTGCGTGTAACGCAGACGCTGCTCGTGCTCCCTGAGCTCCTCGATCTGCCGCTGACGCGCGCGTTCCAGGCCTCCTCCCTGGATGAACGTGACGATCGCATGCAGTTCGCCCGCATCGAGGAAGGTCCCGTGGCCGCGGCAGACGTCGACGACCGTTCCCGAAAGCTTGCCGAAATTCAGCCGATTCATCATCTTGCCGCACGCCACGCACTTCCGGTACCGGACCTCGCCCCTTGCAGGGCTCGGCTGATGCTGCCACTGGTGCAGGACCGCCGCCTGCGTCTGCTGGCTCGAGCAGACGTGTTCGAACGTCGCCGCATCGATCCAGACGCCGTGACAGCGCTGACATTCGAGCATCGCGGTTTCGCCGACCTGCACGTCGGTCATCTTGCCGCGGCACGACGGACACGGCGCCTGCTGTGCGGAGCCAGAGGTCCGTGCGCGCCTTGCGCCGCATCCGGGACAATAAAGTGTTCCCTCGAAGAGCCGGGCGAAACACCGCGGACAGCTGACGGTGGCAAGCGTCGCATGACAGTAGGCGCACGAGGGCTGGCCGGGATCGGCAGGTCCACCGCAATTGGGACAGTGCAATGCGCCGGCGTCAGCAGACATGGGGCTGGTTCGTGGTTCGCAGTTAGCATAACCCGCGCCGCGACGAGCCGGTTATAGTAGGACGAACCCATCCACGATCCACCATCGACGAAGCGATCCACGAACCACGAACCACGAACCGCGAGGCTGTTATGGGCTTGATGGACTTCATTAAAGGCGAACTGATCGAAGTCATCGAATGGACCGATGACTCGCGCGACACGCTCTCGTTCCGCTTCCCGGACGACGACAAGGCGATCAAGAACGGGGCGCAGCTGATCGTGCGCGAGTCGCAGCAGGTGCAGTTCGTCTACCTCGGCGAGTTCGGCGATACCTTCGGCCCGGGCAAGCATACGCTGACCACCGACAACATTCCGATCCTGACGAAGCTGAAGTCGTGGAAGTACGGCTTCAATTCGCCGTTCAAGGCGGATGTCTACTACGTGAATACGCGCCTGTTCACCGGCAACAAGTGGGGCACGGCCAATCCAGTGATGATGCGCGACGACGATCTCGGTATCGTCCGCGTCCGCGCCTTCGGTACTTACGACTTCCACGTCGTCGATCCGAAGCTGTTCCTCAAGGAGGTTGCCGGCTCCGATCAGAATTTCCGCCTCGACGAATTCGCCGACACGATGCGATCGCGGATCGTGAGCGTCTTCGCGGACGCGTTGGCGACCGCGAAGATTCCAGTATTCGACGTCGCCAGCCGCTACACCGAACTCGGCGAGGCGCTGTTGCCGCTGATCAATCCGGTGATCAAGGCGAAGTACGGGCTCGAGATGCCGAGCTTCATTCTCGAAAACGTGTCGGTGCCGCCCGAAGTCGAGCAGGCGGTCGATAAGCGGTCGAGCATGGCCGCCGTCGGCAATCTGAACGACTACGTCAAGTTTCAGATGGCGCAGGGGATGGAGAAGGGCGGCAGCGCCGGCGGCGTCGCCACGGAAATGGCGGTTGGTCTGGCGATGGCGCAGCAGATGATGGCGCAAGGCATCGGCGGGCCGTCTTCGTCCGCCGGCGCCGGCGCGGCGGCTGCCGCAAGGGGCACGGCGGCCGGCGGCGGACTGCCGGAGTTATTGTCTCCCGGCGATGTCGCGAACGCCCTGAAGGTGAGCGAAGGGGACGTCCTGGCGATCCTCGAGTCCGGCGAGCTCGCCGGCAAGAAGATCGGGTCGACGTGGCGCATCAAGCGTTCGGCACTGGACGAGTACCTCGCGAAGTGATTTGGAAATCGCACGTTTCCAAATCCTCACATGCCCGTTTCAGCCCTCGAAAAGCATCCCTGTCCGGCATGCGGCGCGCAGGCGGAGTGGAATCCGGGAAAACAGAAACTCGTCTGTCCGTTCTGCGGCACTGAATCACCCTACAAGGTCACGGCGACGGGGCAGATCGACGAGCTCGATCTCGTCCGCGCGCTGCGCGAGATTCCCGAGTCCGAGCGTGGATGGCAGACCGAGCGCCGCACCGTGCAGTGTCAAAGCTGCAAGGCGGTCTCGGTGTTCGAGCCGGAGCGCGTCGGCCAGCGCTGCGAGTTCTGCGGATCGCCGGCGCTCGTACCCTACGAGGAGATCAAATCGCCGATTCGGCCGCAGAGCCTGCTGCCGTTTCGAGTGGCCGATACCGCCGTCCGCGAGCAGATCCGCCGCTGGTACAAGAGCAAGTGGCTCGCTCCGAACGCGCTGAAATCGCGCGCGCTCGTGGACACCGTCAAGGGCGTCTACATTCCCTACTGGACCTTCGACGCGCAGGTGGTGTGCCCGTGGGAAGCCGACGCGGGACATTATTACTACACGACCGAAACGTATCGCGACAACAAGGGGAACATGCAGACGCGGCAAGTGCAGCACGTGCGCTGGGAGCCCGCGTCCGGCGTGCTCGAACACTTTTTTGACGATGAGCCGATTCCGGGCACGCGCGGCATCAACCTCAATCTGCTGCGGCAGGTCGAACCGTTTCCGACCAAAGAGCTCGTGCCGTACGACACGTCTTTTCTCTCCGGCTTCGTCGTCGAGCACTACCAGGTCGTGCTGCTCGACGCGGCGCAGGCGTCGCAGGCGCAGATGCACGAGAAGCTCGAGTCGATGTGCGCGGCGCAGGTTCCAGGCGATACGTATCGCAACCTGACGATTCACCCGACCTATTCGGCGCAGACCTTCAAGCACATCCTCGTGCCCGTCTGGCTGCTCACCTACACTTACGGCGCGCGCGTGTTTCATGTGCTCGTCAATGGGGCGACGGGACGGATGGCGGGGGAGTATCCGAAGAGCTTCTGGAAGGTCTTCTTCCTCGTCGTCGGGATTATCATTCTGGTAGTGATCTTCCTGATGTTGCAGAGCGAGCAGTAAGGAAAAGGTATGTTTCAAAAAACCAGGATGCCGACGCGCGCCGAGGCCTTGCCCGGACGCACAGACCGAATGCCGGTGCCCCCGAAGCACCACGTGCTCAACGCGACGATCGACGGTCCATATCCTGCCGGCATGGAAAAGGCGCTCTTCGGCCTGGGCTGCTTCTGGGGCGCCGAGAAGAAATTCTGGCAGCTCCCCGGCGTGTATACGACCGCCGTCGGATATGCGGGCGGCTACACGCAAAACCCGACGTATCGCGAGGTGTGCACCGGACTGACCGGGCACAACGAAGTCGTGCTCGTTGTCTTCGATCCGAAGAGGACTTCCTACGACGAGCTGCTGAAGACCTTCTGGGAGAGCCACGACCCGACCCAGGGCATGCGGCAGGGGAATGACGTCGGCACGCAGTATCGCTCGGGGATTTATTTCTTCGACGACGCGCAGCGTCAGGCGGCGGAGCGGAGCAAACAGGCGTTTCAGCAGGCGCTGACGACATCCGGCTATGGAGCGATCACGACCGAGATTCTGCCGGCGCCGGAGTTCTACTTCGCCGAGGACTATCACCAGCAGTATCTGTCGAAGAATCCCGACGGCTATTGCGGGCTGGGCGGCACCGGCGTGAGCTGTCCTGTCGGCGTGAACGTCTCGACGCGCGCCTAGTGGCCGACAATCCGGTTCGCGCGACGCTGGCGGGCGTACTGCTGTTCGCCCTCGGCGTCGCCATCGGTGGCGGCGCGATCATGAATTACGAGCGCGAGCGCCAGCGGCTGCTCGCGTGGAATCGCGCCGAGGGGGAAGTCGTGCAGCTGCTGCAGGTGAGCGGCGGCCGCGCGCGGCCGATCGTGTCGTTCGCCACCGGCAGCGGCGATCGGATCCGCTTCACGGCCATGGGGCGCACCGCGGATCGCCAGTACCGAATCGGCGAGCGCGTTCCCGTGATCTATCCGATTGCCGACCCGGCCGCCGCGCGCATCGATTCTCCCGCGCTTCGCTGGGGGCGCAGCATCTACGCGGGCGCGGGCGGCGTCATTCTGATGGCGCTCGGCGGCTACGTCGCCTGGTATGCGCGGCATGTGAGACAATGACCGCACCTCAACCATGGCGATTGTCTGGTGGCACTGGCTCGCGCTGGGCCTCATCCTGATCGCGCTCGAACTCGCCGCCGCCGGCGGGTTCTACATCATCTTTTTCGGCGTTGCCGCGGTCATTGTCGCGGCGCTCTCGCTCATCGGCGCTTCCGGGCCGATGTGGATGCAGCTGCTCCTCTTCTCGATCCTCTCGGTCATGTCGCTGCTGTTCTTCCGCAGCCCGATGCTGCGCTGGATGAAGCTCGACATCGGCGGCGCGGACGTCGACTCGCTGGTGGGCGAGACCGCCATCGCGCAGCAGGACATCGCCGCCGGACAGATCGGCCGCGTGGAATTGCGCGGCACCGCGTGGACGGCGCGCAACCGCGGCAGCGAGCTTCTGACCACGGGCCGCCGCTGCGTCGTCGTTGGTGTTGATCGCCTGATGCTGATCATCGAGGCGGAAGGAGCTCGTTCATGACCGGCGGAGTGATCGTTTTTCTCATCCTCGCGTTCCTGGTGCTCATCATCATCGCCAAGACTGCGGTGGTCGTCCCGCAGCAGAGCGCCTACGTGGTCGAACGTCTGGGGCGCTATCACGCCACGCTGAGCGCCGGCTTCCACGTGCTGCTGCCGTTCGTCGACGTCATCCGCTACCGGCACTCGCTGAAGGAGACGGCGATCGACATTCCCGCGCAGGTCTGCATCACGCGCGACAACGTGCAGGTCGGCGTCGACGGCATCCTCTATCTCAAGGTGCTGAACCCGGAGCGCGCGTCCTACGGCATCTCGGACTACATCTTCGCGATCACGCAGCTGGCGCAGACGACGCTGCGCAGCGAGGTGGGCAAGATCGATCTCGACCGCACCTTCGAGGAGCGCACCAACATCAACCTGCAGGTCGTCACCGAGCTGGACAAGGCGTCCGAGGCGTGGGGCGTCAAAGTGCTGCGCTACGAGATCAAGAACATCACGCCGCCGCACGACGTGCTGGCGGCAATGGAAAAGCAGATGCGCGCCGAGCGCGAAAAGCGCGCGGTCATCCTCACCTCCGAAGGCTCGCGCGACGCCGCGATCAACACCGCGGAAGGGGAGAAGCAGCAGGTGATCAAGGCCTCGGAAGCGCGCAAGCAGCAGCAGATCAACGAGGCGGAAGGTCAGGCGGCGGCGATTCTTTCCGTGGCGACCGCGACCGCCGAAGGGATCCGCCGGGTCGCCGAGGCAATCAAGCTGCCTGGCGGCTACGAGGCCGTTCAGCTGCGCGTCGCCGAGCAGTATGTCGCGCAGTTCGGCAACCTCGCGCAGGAGTCGACCACGCTGGTGCTGCCGGCCAACGCGGCGGATATCGGCTCGATGATCGCGCTGGCGATGAAATCCATCCAGGCGGCATCGGCGGCGACCGGAACGCCGGGGCGCTAGGATCCGTCGAAGTCTTACATGAGCGACGCCATGACCGGCCGCCGTCTGACCCGCTCGCGCAACAAGATGATTGCCGGCGTCTGCGCGGGGATCGCCGAATACTTCGGCTGGGAAGTCACGCTTTTCCGCATCGTCTTCGTTCTCGTCTCGATCCTGTCGGCGGCTTTTCCCGGCATCCTGGTCTACATCGTGCTGTGGATCGTGATGCCGCGGCCTGATTAGCCAGCAGCCCCTTCCCTGCACGATCTCGGCGGAGGACGCAGAAAAGCGGAGGCCGCGGAGCCGCGGCCTGCGAGTTCGCTGTCTCGCGCGCGTTCGCCGCCTGGCGAAATCGTCCGTGACGAGCGCTACAACCTACGCAGTCTCTCCGCAGCGGCGCGCAGCGTGTCGTCCTTCTTCGCGAAACAGAACCGCAGCGCCGGCGGCGCCGGCTGCTTGTACAAAAACGCCGACGTCGGGATCGACGCCACGCCGTGCTCGCGCGTCAGGCGCAGCGCGAAGTCCATGTCCGGCTCGTTCGTGATATCGGAGTAGTCGAGCAGTTGGAAATACGTTCCGCGTGAGGGCAGCGGCTTCCAGCGGGAGCCGGCAATCAGCTCGAGAAACAGGTCGCGCTTGCGCTGGTAGAAGGCTGCCAACTCCGGATATCCGCGGCGCTGAGACAGGAATTCGGCGAGCGCATACTGAATCGGGGTGTTGGTCGAGAAGGTGACGAACTGGTGGACCTTGCGGAACTCCGCAGTCAGCGCCGCCGGCGCAACGACGTAGCCAATCTTCCAGCCGGTGACGTGATACGTCTTGCCGAAAGATCCGACAATGAAACTGCGCCTGCGAAGCGCGTCGTAGCCGGCCATGCTCTCGTGTCGCGCGCGATCGAAGATGATGTGTTCGTAGACCTCGTCGCTCATGATCGTCAGATCGGTGCCGTCGACGAGCGCCGCGAGCTGCTGCATGTCTTCCGCCGACAGGATCGTCGCGGTTGGATTGTGCGGCGAGTTCAGCGCGATCATGCGCGTGCGCGGCGTGAGCGCGGCGCGCACCTCGTCCCACGGCACGCGGTAATCGGGGTAGCGCAGCGATACGACCACGGCCGTGCCGGCGTTCACCTCGATCGCTGGGACATACGAGTCGTAGCACGGCTCGAACACGATCGCCTCGTCGCCGGGATGGACGACGGCGGCGACCGCGTCGAAGATTGCTTCGGTGCCGCCGGATGTCACCGTCACTTCAGTGTCCGGATCGTAGATCGCGCCGTAAAGTTCTTCGAACTTCGCGGCGATCGCCTGCCGCAGCGCCGGGACACCCTGCATCGGCGCGTACTGATTGCGTCCTTCGCGCATGTGCCGCGCGACCGCGTCGACCAGCGCCGGGTCGCAGTCGAAATCGGGAAATCCTTGCGACAGATTGATTGCGCCGAGATCGGCCGCGAGCTTCGACATCACGGTGAAGATGGTCGTCCCGACCGATGGCAGCTTTGATTTCATCAGTGCTTCTCGCGGGCGATCGGGAGATGCAGACACAAGGACGCCACCGGCTCGCGCGGATCCGAAGCCCTCCAGGTCTCTGAACTCGTGTTTGCCTGCGATCGTGTCAGCAATCTTCAAACACTCCGCTCTCGCGATTTTTCCTCACGGCATCCCAATGAAAATGCCTTCCATTCATCGCGATGTAGACGCCCGGCTGCAGGATCTGGACGAATGAGAGCGCGCTGCCGAGATTGAACAAACCGTCGGAGCTGCCGAATGCGTAGGGCACCATCGCGCCAGTCAAGACGATGGTCTTGTCGTTCAGCGCCGCGGCCGCAAGCGCACGAGCGGTCTCGACCATCGTGTCGGTGCCATGCGTGATCACAATTGCCGAGCCGGCGGCGCCGCGGCAGCGCGCCACGATCCGCGCCCGGCCGGCGTCGTCCATGTCGAGACTGTCGATCATCATCACGGTGTCGATGGTCAGATCGAGCCGGGCCCGGCCGAGCCGCAGCATCTCCTGCACGTGCGTGTCGCGGAAGAACAGCCGGCCGGTGAGCTCGTCATACTCCTTGTCGAACGTTCCGCCGGTGACGAGAATCGTGATCTTCACTTGACGATGCGGCTGGCGCGGAACAGGTCGTCGGCCGACGACAGGACGATGCGCCGCAGCCGCTCCGGGTAGTCCGGAGGTACCTTGCTCAGGAAATCCTGGACGATCGCGGCCGCCTCGGGCGACTGGTAGCCGCTCAGCGTCGCGTCCATCCACCGCTTCGGGAAGAAGATGTCGCCGGTGCGCTGGATTTCGTGCAGCAGCAGCAGGCTGGTGGGCAGGTACTTCCGCGGCTGGGTCGCGCGCAGCGGATGATGGAAGTAGCGCAAGCCTTCCAGTACCCACGGTTCCCGGCGACGGATCTCTACCTTCAACAGATCGGCGAACCAGCTGTCGCGCTGCGCGGGATCGGTCGAGAGCACGCGGCGGATGAAGGCGAACTGTGCTTTACGGTCGGGATTCTGGATTCGCTGATACTGCTGCTCGACGATCTCGGCAGTGTTGGCAGGTTCGCGGACGGCAAGTTCCTGCGCGAGCCGGATGTAATCGGTCTCGGCGAGCGTCAGCCCTGGGACCTTCTCGTCCCCTTTCCACACGCGTGTCAGCCACTCGAGCGTCGGCTGCGTCAGGGCGACATCGCGCAGCGCCGAAAACCACACGGACTTCAGACTCTGCGACTCCGCGCGCGCCAGTCCGGCGCGCAGTGTCTGCTCGAGACGCGGCGCCAGGGCGATCCGCGTCCGCGCCGGTGAGTAACGCCAGTACCCCTCTCGCACGTACGACAAAACGCGCGAGATGTTCAATTCGTTCGTTTCCACGGGAACGGCCTGGATCGCCAGCGAGAGGAACGCATCCGGCTTGACGTCGCCGATCAGGACCGCATCCCACAATGTGATCCACGCGCTTGCGCGCGTCAGCTCGTCATCGATCGACGGCAGGTTGGCCATCAACCAGGTGCGGCTCGCCGGGTCGAGGTGGAACTCGCCGTAGGCGATGCCGCCGCCGTTGGGCAGCACGAAGTTGGCCGGCAGCCCTCGCGCCTCCGGGACGTCTACGCGCGCGCCTTTCAGATGCACTGAAAGGAGCCGCGGGTGAGTGCCGCCGATCGCCACCTTGAACTGCTGGTTCCAGAGCAGACCGCGGGTCGGAAGCGGATCGCGCTGCGTGAAGGCGAGCCGCGAAATCTTGCCGTTGGCGAAAGACACTTCGGTGGCCACGATCGGCCGGCCGCGCTCTTCCACCCACACGTGACTCCACGCCGCGAGATCCTCGGGTGTGCGCGCATCGAGAATCGCAATCAGGTCGGACCAGGTCGCATTGCCGTAGGAATACTTCGTCAGATACTCGCGCAGGCCGTCGCGGAAGGCATCGGACCCGACCAGCGTCTCGAGCTGGCGCATGACGATGGGCGCCTTCTGATAGATGATCGCGCCGTAGAGCGTGCCCGCGTCGTTCAGGTTCTTGAGCGGCTGTCTAATCTCGTTCGTGCCCGCCGTTCGGTCGACCGCATACGCCGCCGGATAGTACTCGACGAGGTAGCGCAGGTCGTGGTTGATGCGGGGGAACGCGGGATTGACGATCTTCGCGGCCATGTGGTTGGCGAACACTTCCTTCATCCACACGTCCGTGAACCACTGCATCGTGACCAGATCGCCGAACCACATGTGCGCGGTCTCGTGCGCGATGACGCTGGCGCGTCCGAGCATCTGATCCTGCGTGGCGCTCTGTTCGAGCAGCAGGCCGTTCGCGTTGTAGAAAATCGAGCCGGGATGCTCCATGCCGCCGAACTGGAACGCGGGGACCAGGAGAAAGTCGAACTTGCCGAACGGATACGCAATCCCCGTGTAGTGCTCGAGCCAGGCGAGCGCGCTGGCATGCAAATCGAAGATCGCCTCGCGGTTGCGCTCCACCTTGGCCCGGTCCGTCTCGCGGTGAAACATGCGAAAGGTACGGCCGTTGCGCTGCGCTTCTTCGACTGAGAATCGTCCCGCGGCGAAGGCAAACAGGTAAGTGGAGATCGGCTGCGTCCCGGCAAAGCGGATTCGCGTGCCGCCGTCTGTCGCCTCGCGCGAAAGCTCCGCGCCGTTGCCGAGGGCCTGCCAGCCTTCGGGCACGTCGAGTCCGAGCGACCACCGTCCTTTCAGGTCGGGTTGATCGAAGCACGGGAACGCCTGGTGCGCGCGCGCCGGTACGAAGATGGTGTAGAGGAAGTCGTCGCCGCGGTTGAGCGGTACGTCGCCGGCATTGAAATCGAGCGACAGGCTGTTCTCGCCCGCCCGCAGCGCGTCAACAGGGACGATGATGTGTCCGTTGACCTGGCGAACGGTGATTTCGCGGCCGTTGGCCTCGACCCTGCGCAGGAACCCCGCTTTGTCCGGCTGATAGTCGAGCACGAGCGGATCCGCGGTGTTCGCGAGCGCGAACCGGATCAGCGCGCGGCCGGAGACCGGCTGGCTGCGGACCGACGGGATGGTGAACGCGAGATCGTAGCGGAGGTTGCTGATCCTGGCGGCGCGTTCGCGCGCCAGCGTGTCACTGATGCCCTGATCGGGATCGAGTCGTGTTTGCATCGGCGCCGCGGACGCGCTGAGCAGCGCCATGAGCGTGATGATCGTGGCTGGGTAAAGGAAGACGCGGATCCGCACGTCTACTTATCCTAGTCCGTATCGCAGCCACGGAGTAAGCGGAGCACACGAGGAAGCGAAGCCGCGGACCACACGGAGCCGGCGGAGAAAGACACGCCACGGAACCCGCGGAACACGCGGACACAGTCCGGCCACGGAACCCGCGGAGCACGCCGAGGCTAATAAGCCACGGACCACGCGGAGCACGCGGAGACAAATAAGCCACGGACCACGCGGAGCACACGGCCACACCTAGGCCGCGGAGTACACGGACACAACCTGGGGCCACGGACCACGCGGACTACACGGAACACAACGCG
>JBKPSE010000320.1:0-7109 GCA_046765855.1 Acidobacteriota bacterium
CGGATCCACTGTCGCATCTGAGGAGCGCGCGCTGGTCCGTCGGCGCCAAATACAGCCTGATGAACATCCGCCACTGGCCGGTGCACTCCGCCGTCGGCATGGAAGTGGAGTTCCCGCGGCCGCGCGCCTTCAGCGAAGGCGAAGGGGAGACCGATACCGAATTCGAGCCGTTCCTCGCGCTCGCCGCAGACCTCGGACACGTTCTCACCATCTTCGGCTCCGGCGGCCTGAGCATCGAGGCCGGGCAAGTGCGGTCCCTGCTGACAGGAAAGGAGCCGCCGGACGACAAAGGTACCCTCAGCTTGGGCGCACTGCTACACGGGCGCAGGGTGACTGTCGCGGGCGAGTACACGAGCCGCAGCGACCAGGCGCCGTGGCGGATGAACGGGTCTCCGCTGGTCACGCCTTCAATCGTCGTTCACCCGGGCCGTGAGTGGGAACTCGGCTTCGGCGTCCCGATCGGCGTGCGCGCGGGCGTGCGTCGGCCGGGCGTGGCCATGCATCTGGTCAAGGAATTCTGACCGGCCGGGCCGTTCCGGCCGTCCACTTGATCCGCTTGATCCGCCACCCGCGCAGCACTACGATGGCCTTCTATAGCTGCGGAGGGTATCTCCCATGAAGGTCTATGACGCCGCCAGCCTGCGGAATGTCGCGCTGGTCGGTCACTCCGGCTCGGGCAAGACCCAGCTGGTGTCGGCCCTGCTCTACGATGCGGGTGCCGTCAACCGCTTCGGCAAGGTCGACGACGGGACGACGGTCACCGATTACGACGAAGAAGAAATCGCCCGCAAGCACACGCTCTCCTCCTGCGTCGCCTACGCTGAGTGGAACAAGTTCAAAATCAACTTCATCGACACGCCCGGGATGGCCAACTTCCTGAGCGATGCGCGCGCCGCGCTGCGGGTGGCCGACGCCGCGCTCGTCGTCGTCGACGCCGTTTCCGGCGTGGAGGTCTCGACCGAGAAGGTGTGGGAGTCCGCCGAGGAGCTGAGCCTGCCGCGGCTGGTGGTGCTGAACCGGGTCGATCGCGAACGCGCGTCACTCGAGCGGTCGCTGGAATCGCTGCGCGGCGTGTTCGGCCGCAGCGTCATTCCGATTCAGCTGCCGATCGGTGAAGAAAAGAGCTTCAAGGGCGTCGTCGATCTGGTGGCGATGAAGGCATACACCTTCGCCGACGGCAAGCCGAGCGAAGGCGCGGTGCCCGAGAACATGAGCGCGGCGGTGCAGACGGCGCGCGAAGCGCTGATCGAAATGGTTGCCGAGGCCGACGATGCGCTGATGGAGAAGTTCTTCGATGCGGGGACGCTGACGCAGGAAGAACTGGTCGCCGGGCTGAAGCGCGGCGTCGCCGCCGCGCGCATCTTCCCGCTCTTGTTGACGTCGGCGACGGCAAATACCGGGATGCAGCCGCTGCTCGACGCGATCGTCAGTTACGTGCCCTCGCCGGCGGATCGTCCGCTGCGCGCCAAAACGGCGGAAGGGGAAGACGTCGAGCTCGCGGCGAAGGACGGCGGTCCGGCGGCGGCGTTCGTGTGGAAGACCGTGGCCGATCCATTCGCCGGCCGCATCACGCTGTTCCGGGTGATCTCCGGATCCTTGAAGGCGGACAGCACCGTTGTCAACGTCACGCGCGATCTGCAGGAGCGCCTCGGCCATCTCGCGATCGCGCAGGGCAAGACCCAGACGAACGTGCCGGAAATCAAAGCGGGCGACATCGGCGCGGTGGCGAAGCTGAAGGAGACCCAGACCGGCGACGTCATCGGCGACAAGGGGGCGGCAAAGGTGCCGCCAATCAAGTTCCCCGAACCGGTGATTTCCTACGCGATCGAGCCGAAGAGCCGCGGCGACGAAGAAAAGATCAGCACCGCCCTGCACCGGCTGCAGGAAGAGGATCCGACGATCAACTACACGCGCGACGCGCAGACCAAGGAGCTGCTGCTCGCCGGCCAGGGACAATCACACATCGAAGTGACCGTGGCCAAGCTGAAACGGCGCTTCGGCGTCGAAGTCACGCTCAAACTGCCGCGCATTCCGTATCGCGAGACGATCACGGCCTCGGTCGAGGCGCACGGCCGGCACAAGAAGCAGACCGGCGGACACGGCCAGTTCGGCGACTGCAAGGTCAAGTTCGAGCCGCTGCCGCGCGGCAGCGACTTCGAGTTCGCCAACGACATTTTCGGCGGCGCCATCCCGCGTCAGTTCGTGCCGGCGATCGAGAAGGGGCTGCAGGACTCGCGGATGCGCGGCTTCCTCGCCGGCTATCCGATGGTCGATTTCAGGGCGACGGTGTTCGACGGCTCATATCACGCCGTCGACTCGAACGAACTGTCGTTCAAGATGGCGGCCTCGCTCGCCTTCAAGGACGGCATGGCGCGGGCGCGGCCGACGCTGCTCGAACCGGTGATGAACGTCGAAGTCTACGCGCCGAACGACTACGCCGGCGATCTGATGGGCGACCTGAACTCCCGCCGCGGCCGCATCGGCGGCATGGACACGCGCGGCGCCATGACGCTGATCCGCGCCAAGGTGCCGATGTCGGAAATGCTCACCTACGAGCAGCACCTGACGTCGGCGACCGGCGGACGCGGCTCCTATCACATGGAGTTCGATCACTACGAAGAGGTGCCGCAGCACCTGCACGCGAAAATCATCGCCGCGTCGAAGCAGGAGCGAGGAGCGGAGGCCACTGAAGAAGTGTAGTTGGCAGTTGGCAGTTGGCAGTTGGCAGTTGGCAAGAAAACACAAGAGCCGAGTCGCACACGACTCGGCTCTTCGGCTAAGTGCTAACTGCACCGCGGACTGCTAACCCCGGACTGCCATCCGCAAACTGCAAACTGCAAACTGCAAACTGCAAACTGCGAACTGCAAACTGCGAACTGCGAACTGCAAACTGCAAACTGCGAACTCTAACTGTCTACGCCCCCCCAGCCTTCCGCGGGGTCGTCGTCTTTGCGCCCTTGCCGCGGGTGTCGGCCTTGCCGCCGCCCTTCGCACGTTCCGGGCGCGCAGGCTTCGCCTTCTTCGGCGCCGCTCCTTCGGAGCCTTCGCCTCCCTCGACCGCTTCCCCCTCCGCCTTCTTGCCGCGCAGCCGTTCCGCTGCGGCGCGCAGGCGGCCGCCGACGCCTTTGGCCTGCGGCTTTTCCGCCGCGGCTGACTTCTCGGCTTCGGCGTTCGGGTTGAACTCGCTGCCGACCAGTTCGATCTGCGCCACTTCCGCGCTGTCGCCGCGGCGGTAGCCGAGGCGCAGGATGCGGGTGTAGCCGCCCGGTCGCGCCTCGAAGCGCGGCGCGATCGTGTCGAACAGCTTGGCGACGACGTCGCGGTTCTGGATGTCGCGCAGCACCAGCCGGCGCGCGTGCAGCGCGCGGCCGTTGGCCTCGCCGCCGGCGAGACCCCGCTTGGCGATGGTGATGATGCGCTCGACGAACGGACGCAGCTCCTTCGCCTTCGGCATCGTCGTCTCGAGCCGCTCGTAGCGAATCAGCCGCTCCGCCTGGTTGCGAAGCATCGCGATCCGGTGCTCGGTGACTCGTCCTAACTTACGCTGACCAACTCTGTGACGCATATCTGATCCTTGTCGACTTAGGGCTCAGGGCTTGGCGGCAACGCCGCCGTAAGCCCACGAGCCGTAAGCGTTATTCCTGCGACGCCGTCGCCGGCTGATCGAGCCGCATGCCGAGGCTGAGCCCCATCGACTGCAGGATCTCCTTGATCTCGTTGAGCGACTTGCGGCCGAAGTTCTTGGTCTTGAGCATCTCCCCCTCGGTCTTCTGCACCAGCTCGCGAATCGTGCGGATGTTCGCGTTCTTGAGGCAGTTGTAGGAGCGTACCGAGAGCTCGAGCTCCTCGACGCTCTTGTCGAGATTCTCGTTCGAGGTCGCGGCCGACTGCTCGCCGCCCCCCTCCGCGGCCATTTCCGCCGCGTCCTCGAGGTTGATGAAGATGTTCAGGTGATCGCGAATCAGCTTGGCCGAGAGCGACACGGCGTCGCGCGGCGTCACCGAGCCATTGGTCCACACGTCGACGGTCAGCTTGTCGTAGTCGGTGTTCTGGCCGATACGGGCCGCCTCGACGAGGTAGTTGACCTTCTTGATCGGCGAGTGGACCGAGTCCACGGGGATCCAGCCGATGCCGAGATCCTCGTCGAAGTTCTTGTCCGCGGAGATGTAGCCGCGGCCGCGCTTCACGCGCAGCTCCATGTGCAGCTTGCCGTGCTCGGCCACCGTCGCGATGTGCGCGTCCGGCTCGAGGATTTCGATGTCGCCGTCCGCCTCGATGTCGCGAGCGCGCACTTCACCAGCCTTGTCGACGCGCAGGTAGAGCGTCTTGGTGGTGTCGGTGTGCATCTTGAGCGGTATCTGCTTCAGATTGAGGATGATGTCGGTCGCATCCTCGACCACGCCGGGGATCGGCGAGAACTCGTGGAGCACGCCGTCGATCTTCACCGCCGTGACCGCCGCCCCCTCGATCGAGGACAGCAGCACGCGCCGCAGCGCGTTGCCGACCGTCGTGCCGAAGCCGCGTTCGAACGGCTGCGCGTAAAAGCGCCCGAATCTGTCGGTCAGAGTTTCGCGCTCGAACTCGAGCCGCTTGGGACGCTGAAAACCTTTCCACAACATCTGATTACCCTTTCACAGGCCTGCCGTTCACTCCCCGCCTCCCGCTGCAGGCCTGAAAGCTGCGGGCGGGGAGCTACCAACCACTTACACGAATTCCCAACTACGCAATTCCCAACTCCACAAGAAACTCCCAAATCCCAACTTCCAAAACTCCCAAGTCAAGGACTTGGAAATTGGGACTTGGAAGTTAATTGGGCGTTGTGGAGTTGTGGAGTTGTGGAGTTGACACCTACTTGCTGTACAACTCCACGATCAACTGTTCCTGAACCGGAAGATTGATCTGCTCGCGGGTCGGGAGCGATGCGATTTTGCCGCTCATCGAACCGGCGTCGAACGACAGCCATTCCGGCACGCCGCGCCCCTTCACCTCTTCCAGCGCGTGCTGGATGGTCGGATTCTGCGTGCTGCGCGCCTGGACGCCGATGGTGTCGCCAGCCTTCACGGAATAGGACGGAATGTCGACCTTGCGCCCGTTCACCGTGAAGTGGCCGTGCCGCACCAGCTGACGCGCCTGCGCTCGAGAAGTGGCGAGCCCGAGACGGTAGATCACATTGTCGAGACGACGCTCG
This sequence comes from Acidobacteriota bacterium, assembly GCA_046765855.1. Taxonomy (GTDB): domain Bacteria; phylum Acidobacteriota; class Vicinamibacteria; order Vicinamibacterales; family 2-12-FULL-66-21; genus JAICSD01. The sequence continues at coordinate 5,189 of JBKPSE010000320.1, forward strand.
AGCAGCTGCAGCAGCGTCTCGCCGGTGATGCCGCGCGTGCGATCGGCCATCTCGAAGTAGCGCCGGAACTGGTTCTCGAGCACGCCGTAGATGCGCTTGACCTTCTGCTTCTCGCGCAGCTGCAGGCCGTAGCCGACAATCTTCGCCTTGCGGAGCTTGCCGTGCTGGCCCGGCGGCATGTTGCGCTTCTCGATGGCGCACTTCTCGGTGTAGCAGCGCTCTCCCTTGAGAAAGAGCTTCATGCCTTCGCGCCGGCACAGCCGGCAAACAGGTCCTGAATACCTTGCCATTCTTATCCTTGCCTCTTGATAATTCCCAACTTCACAACTCCCAACTCCCAATCACTCCCAACCGCCGACCAAGCCAGGTTTCACTTGGTTTTTGGGAGTTGTGGAGTTGCGGAGTTGCCTCAGACCCTTCGCCTTTTCGGCGGTCTACAACCGTTATGCGGAATCGGCGTAACGTCCCGGATCGACTTCACATCGAGACCGATCGTCTGCAGCGCGCGGATGGCCGATTCGCGTCCGGCGCCCGGACCCTTGACCCGGACCTCCAGCGTCCGCATGCCGAACGCCTTGGCGGCGTTGCCGGCCGCGATTGCCGCCTGCGTCGCCGCGAACGGCGTCCCCTTGCGCGACCCCTTGAAGCCGATGCCGCCCGCGCTCGACCACGCGATCACCGCGCCTTCCGGATCGGTAATCGTGATCGTCGTGTTGTTGAACGAGGCGTGGATGTGCGCGTATCCATGGTGGATGATGCGCTTCTCGCCGCGCTTCTTGAACGTCTTCTTCTTGGCCGGACGTCCGGCGGGCTTCTTGGCTCCGCCTTCAGCGGCTGGTGTGGCGTTCGGATCGGCTGCGTCTGTTTTTGCCATAAGAGTGAGTTTCCAGCTGCCCGCTATACGGTTTTCTTCTTCGCAATCGCGCCCTTGCGCGGGCCCTTGCGCGTCCGCGCGTTGGTTTTGGTGCGCTGCCCGCGCACCGGCAGGTTGCGCCGGTGCCGCATGCCGCGCCAGCTGCCGATTTCCATCAGCCGCTTGATGTTCATCGAGATTTCCTTGCGCAGGTCCCCTTCGACCCCGCCCTGCTCCTCGATCACGCGGCTGATTTTGCGGACGTCGTCTTCCGACAGATCCTTGATGCGGATGTCGGGACTGACGCCGGCGGCGGTCAGGATGTCGTTCGAACGCTTGCGGCCGATCCCGTAGATGTAGGTCAGGCCGACTTCAATCCGCTTGGTCCGCGGCAGGTCGACTCCAGCTATACGTGCCATAAGTCCAAAGCTCCCAGCTTCCAGCTACCAGCTCCCAGCCTGCGCCGGATCCAGCGGGAAGCTGGAAGCCGGCAGCGGGAAGCTATCCCTGTCTTTGTTTGTGCTTCTGATTCGGGCAGATCACGCGCACCACGCCGCGGCGGCGAATGACCTTGCACTTGTCACAGATTCTCTTGACCGACGCTCTGACCTTCATTTTTTCCTCTTCGCTCCGTGGGACCCGTTCTTCCGTTCTCCCACTTCGCTGCGCGCTCGGGCCGCCGGCGCTGCTTTCGTTTCTGCCGCCTGTCTACTCTGCCGACTGCCGACTGCGAACTGTCAACTGCCGACTACAGCTTCTCCACGATCCTTCCGCGCGTTACGTCGCGGGCGCTCAGCTCCAGCCGCACCCGGTCACCGACCAGCACGCGAATGAAGTTCTTTCCCGGGCCGCTCGGCGCGTGCGCCGTAATCTGCCTCGGCCCATCGATCTCGACGCGGTATTGCGCGTAGGGCAGCGTCTCCTTGACCACCCCTTCGACCGTCATCGTCCTCAGGGTGCGACCGGCTGCCTCGCCGTCAGCACCAGCGGTCCGTTCTTCGTGACCGCCACGGTATGTTCGAAGTGCGCCGACAGGCTGCCGTCCTTCGTCACCGCGGTCCAGCCGTC